>JBEDDQ010000346.1:0-7738 GCA_041176185.1 Armatimonadota bacterium
CTCCATAGGGGCATCTGTTGTAAAGAAAGCTTCCAGACCCGCCGGTACCACCGGCTGGACGACATCAGGAACAACCACAGGCTCCACTAACGGTGCCGGTTCCAGCGTCGGTTCCACCTGAGCACTGCCCACCGCTTCCACAGCATCCACCACAACCGTGGCTTCTACGGCAGGAACATCAATGACAGAATCGATGTTGGCTGGCAGCGCCGGCGCAACCACAACCTCTGTAGCTGTGAGCTCTGCTACCGCATGCGCGCTTTCCTCGGCGACTTCAGCCAAAATGTCCTCAGCACAGACATCCGTGATCTTCGCTTCAACAGACGTAGACATCGGGGTGAGAGGAAACTCAGCAGTAACCAGAAAGTCAGCCGCAGCATCCTGCTCTAAAATCACATCCGGAGTTACGACAACAGCAGCATCACACTCCGCTGCCACTTCCACTTCTGGAGCAGCTTCAGCTACCGAAGCAACTTCATCCGCTATAACTTCGGCTTCCTGAATCTCAGGCTCATCATCGGAGAGAACACTTGGGAACGGACGCTCCTGGTAGTCAACGGCGACCTTCAATGGAAGAATCGCATCCACGGAGGACAAGCGATCCATCTCCATATCAAGGTTTAACGGGGCACGTTCACTTGGCCAGGTAGGGACATCCGGAATACTGGTTCCACGGGCATGTGGGATATCCGGTCCAACCACACTGTCATCCCACTGGTGTGCCGGATGCGTACCCGCACCAACGGCTTCCAGTTCCTGTGGACGAATCCCTTGTGAAACGGCAATAGGCGAGCTGTGAACGGTGTCGAGCTCTTCCTCAGCTGGGTCCTGCTCTCCAGCAAACATTTGGTCAAGCGGAGTTCCTTCGGACTCTTCCACTTTCCATGCACGGTCTGTCGCGGAGATGAGGCCGGCGCTGAGGAGCTCCTGAAGCTGGGATTCCGTAAAGGGTCCCAGTTTTCGATCATTCTTTAGCACAAAATACAGCATTGGATTCACTCGTACCGCAGGGTCAAGCCCTGATTTGGCACGAAACAAAATCATAACACGTACCGTGCCAAACGCGGTTGGAGAAACACAGTACAATCACCCGTTTTTGGTGAATCTACGACTACTTTTACGTAAGACTTCTGCATAAGACCAACATCTGTCAAGCACCAGAAGGCCCCTTGTGTTCTGCAATCAGCCGCTTGTACATCTCACGTATATGGGACACCATTTCCGCAACGCTCGGGCGCACCGGGGATGCCAGCGCTTCCGCAGACATCTGGTGGCGCAAACCATTATCTGCGACAAGCCGCAACAAGGCTCCGGCGAAGGCATCGATCTCCGGGGGGACCACCAGAGCATCAACATTATTCCGAACATACTCGGCAGCTCCACCGCCGGTGACCGCAACACACGGGAGCCCACAGGACTGCGCTTCGCCCAGCACAAGCCCCTGGGTTTCCGTATAGCTTGGAAAGGCAAAGACATCCGCCATGCCGTAGTAGTCCACCAGCCGCTCCCGCGAGATTGGACCCACAAAATGCGTCCGCCTGTCCATCCCAAGCTCTGCTGCATACTCCGCTTGCGCATCGCCATCCGGACCGCCACCAACCATCACCAAATGGCAGTTCTCCGGCAAGCGTGCAAAGCTCTCCAGCAATAACCGGCAGTTCTTTTCCCAGGCAATCCTGCCCACATACAACACCACACGGTCTTCTGGTTGGATACCCATCAGCGTCCGAAGTGCTGCGGCTCGCTCTGCATCCACATCCCCAGGGAGGGAGACACCCGTGGGATGCACTTCCATCGGACAAGGCATCCGCATCTCCGCACGAAGCTGGTTTTCCGTGTCCTTGCTTGGCACGGTCAGCAGCGCGCATCCGCTGTAGAACTGTGTCAGCACGGTTCGTAGCCACCAGCGGCTGACGGGCGGTGGGAACGGCGAGTAGTGGATGTACGAAAAGTACAGGGTATGAAACGTCGAGACATGTGGCACGCTGAGGCGTTGCGCGAGTCGATGACCATACAGTCCAAGGCCAAATGGGTGATGGGAATGGACGATGTCGACATCGATGTTATCCAAGCGGTGGGAAAGCGGCCCATACGGAGGATAGGCGAATGGGTTACGCGTATTCCACGGACTGACCCAGCTCGGGACACGCTGTACATACGGAGGGTCAAGGTCAGCGCCAGGCATGTCTGGACAGACGATGATAACTTCATCCCCACCCGCCATCAGCTCATCCGCAAGCGTGCGAACGCTGGCAGTAACGCCGTTGACGACCGGGTACCAGCTCTCGGTGAGCAATGCGATTCTCAACGGCCAGCCCTTATCGAAAGCTGTGCACCATCCCGGATCGCCGCGAGTGCATCTCCGGATGACTCAAGAATACCAACAGACCCCTGTGGAGCGAGATAGACCTTGTTTGGTAGCAGGGCAACAGATCCAAGACTTGTATATGCCGATGACAACCACACACCAGTCATCGGGATGCGCATCCCAAAGGTATGCACACCCACCGATGTCGGAATCATCACGACCCCCGTCCACTTCAGCGGGTACGCGTGGCGTCCAACAAGCTGTTGCCACCAGCTTCTGCAGACCATTAGATGTTCGGATCTGGGTACATCATCGCACCACAGCTGCTGCATTTGGTTACGAGAGATCGTCCTGCCCCCCACTTTTACCAAGACGGGTCTCAAATACCCGCATCACATCGGAAACGCGGAAACGCCGATGCTTTCCAACCGTCCTTCGGTGGACCAATGTCCCAGCCTTTGTCATCCGACGAACAGTAGCATCACAGACATCGAGCAGCTGTGCCGCTTCATCCAATGAAATTTCATTGTCCAGAATCTTGATGATGGTCTGATCCCGGGTGGGGTCTGTCGTAGGTGCAGAATCAACCAGTCGGCCATTCATTTGATGGACGAGAATCTGTATGTGGCGGGGGACTGCCTGCCAGAGTCGCAGGGCATCCTCGTAAGTTTCCGGGACTTCAGGCGGGATCGATGCGCTATCTGCTTCAAGTTCAAGGACGCCCTGGCGGATTTTCCCACCTGCGATGGCATCGAACAGCGTGGATGCCGTAATCGCGGGCTGTGCGGTTTGTACCGGATTGGCCTGTTGGATGGGAGCCATAACCGCGGGTGTGGCCAGAGGAGTGGGGGCATCAAGCTTTGCCTCTGCGAGCCGCTGCGCTTCCTCGATAGGCATTGTGACGCCATCCACGATGACATAGCGTCCCCGTGTAGCTGTCTCCCGAGGCATCCCCGTGGTGACACCACGCGCCTTGAGAAAGTCTTGATATGCATCCATTGCTGGCATCGTTTTAGCTACCCGTGTCTCCGGATGATTCTACGCCATCAGGACGCATCAGGCAGAATGAGCATTGCATCTCCAAAACTGAGGAAGCGATAGTCATTCCCCAGGGCGGCTTCGTATGCGGAATGCAGGCCATCGATACCAAGCAGTGTCGCAACAAGCAGCAGCAGAGTCGAGCGGGGCTGATGGAAGTTTGTAAGGAGTCCATCGATGCTCTTAATCGTCTGGCCAGGGTAGATATAGATATCTGTATCGCCATCAAAGGGGGCAACACGGACACCATCCGGTGCATTACGTGCAGCCGTTTCCAGCGCGCGGAGACTTGTGGTCCCGATGGCAATGACTCTACCGGTACAGGCATTCACTTTGTCGGCGGTTTCCTGAGTTACGTGGATGTACTCAGCGTGCATCGGGTGCTGTGTGATGTCATCGGCGCACTTGATTGGGCGGAACGTTCCGAGCCCAACGGATAGGAGGACGCGGGCGGTATCGATGCCATTTTCGGCGAGTGTGTCGAGTAGCTCGCGCGTGAAGTGAAGTCCTGCGGTGGGGGCTGCGGCGCTCCCTGGGACGCGGTTATAGACCGTTTGGTAGCGCTCCCGGTCATCGAGATGTTCGTGGATATACGGAGGGAGTGGGACGCGGCCTTGTGTTTCGAGGGTTTGGCGCACCATCTCAGGGTCGCCTTGAAAGTGCAAAACCCGGATACCTTCGTTGAGAATATCGCCAACGGTGCAGGTGAGGTTGGTGGTGGCAAAGTGGAGGATGTCTCCCGGGCGTGCAGCTTTACCTGGGCGTACGAGGGCTTCGTAGGCAGATGGCCCGCCGGGGAGGTGTGGACCGAGAACAAGCGCTTCCCGGTAGCCGCCGCCAGGTCCATCCCCGACCAGACGCACAGCACTCACACGTGTTTCATTGATGACGAGGAGATCTCCAGGCTTCAGGAGGTCTTTAATCTGATGAAAGATGAGGTGGGAGTGAGAGCCGGTCCGCGGGTCGACGTGCAAAAGCCGCGCGGAATCGCGCGGCTCAAGCGGTGTCTGCGCGATGCGGTCATCCGGGAGGATGTAATTAAACGCATCTAGTCGCATTGATTAGTCCAGGAGCTCACCATCAGTGAACCAAAGCGCCATTTCCTGCGCTGCGGTTTCAGGTGCATCGGAACCGTGGATGAGGTTGCTCATCATGTCGCAGGTGTAGTCACCACGAATGGTTCCAGGGGTTGCATTGATAGGCTTTGTCGCGCCAATCATTTGGCGGCAGAGTGCGATTGCATCATTGCCTTCCCAGACCATTGCGACGACAGGACCGCTGGTGACAAAGTCAACGAGTTCGCCAAAGAATGGCTTGTCAGAGTGCACAGCGTAGTGCGCTTCAGCTGTCTCACGGGTCGGGACGACCATCTTGAGACCAACTAACCGCAATCCGCGGTTTTCAAAGCGGCGAATGATTTCGCCGGAGAGCCGACGGGCAACACCGTCGGGCTTAACCATAATGTATGTGCGTTCCATTGTTTGTGCGCTTCCTCGAATATCGCCGCTTGGTCGCGGCAAACCGGGAAAGTTTACCGCGCCTTCAGGGAGTTTTTACATCCCCAAAGGCGCGGCTCGCACAATTACTTGCCGACGACCTTCTTGAAGATCTTATCTTGATCCTTGCGAACGCCAGCTTCACAGCCTGCACAGCAGACCATTACAGACTTGCCGGCATATGCCTTGTTCTTGCCGTTATACTTTACGGCGATTGGGTTCTTACCCAGTGCCTCACCCATAACAGGGCAGGTCGTTTGCTTCTTTGTTTGTGCTGTTGCAACAGCTGCAAATGCCGCGGTGAACGCCACAGCTAACATCAATTTGTTCATAGAACACCCCTCCTGAACCAAGTCACCGATTCTCTTGGTGACTCTTATACGTAAGTGTACCGTAATAATGGGTTGATAAAGCAGTCATACATCCTGCTGTAAATACCGGACCTTTGTCGTAATGAATCCGGATACTATGCCCTTACTGAGGCTTGTCAAAGTGAGCCGAATGAACATCCTTGAGCTGCTTCGGACGAATCCGCGTGTAAATCTGTGTGCTCGAAAGATCTTTATGCCCAAGTAGCTCCTGAACGACTCGGATATCCGCGCCGTTTTCAAGGAGATGACTCGCGAAGGAATGCCGCATCATGTGCGGCGTCGGCTTTACAGCGACACGGCTGGATGCTCCAAGTTTATCAAACAGCCTCCGTATTGCCCTGTCCGAAAGCCTGCCACCAAATCGATTGAGAAAGAGGGCATCGGTTACGCTGTCTCCAGCCGCCGCAAGTAAGGTTTGCCGCGCACTCTCGATGTAGGTATCCAGGGCAATTAGGGCATGTCGTCCAAGGAGTGCGTAGCGTTCCTGCCCACCCTTTGCATGACGAATCCTCAGTGCACCTTCGTTGGTACCCGTGCGGAAAACATCATCCATGTCAAGCCCAATCAGCTCACCAGCCCGGATACCACTTGCGTAGAGACACTCAATAATCGCCTTGTCGCGGATACCTGCCGGAGAGTCATCGGTTTGGATGTCCAGCAGTGCCCCAATATCCGATGTATCCAAAGCCTTTGGAAGGGGCTTTCCCCGCTTTGGAACATCGACATCGGTGAACGGGTTACTTACTGCCAGCCCGGACTGCACCGCCCAGGTGAAAAATGTCCGGAGGGATGCCACCCGCCGAGCAATAGATGCCTTGGAAAGTCCATCGACTTTGGTCATGTTGCCAATCCACGAGCGCGCAGTGGATGCGTCAATTTTGAGAACCGACGTCTGCTGCGAATCTGTCAAGTAGGATACAAATGCCCGGATATCGGCACGGTAAGCACGTACTGTATGCGGTGAAAGCTGTCGAAGGTCGGCAAGATGGATGCTAAAGGCATCTAATGTTGGGTCAATCGCAAGCGGCTTCAAGCCAACATCTTACTTTGTTCCGTTGCCATCAGGTCGATGCAGGCCGGGAGATAGTTACGCCAAAGCTGGTTCCGTGAGCTGGCGACATATTGTGTAATCCCGATGTACGGCGTGTAGCGGGGGCGCTTCGGAGCCCGCATCAGGCGCATCCCTGACTTTTCCAAAAACTTATCCGCTTTGCGCGTATTGCAACGCTTGCAACAGGTCACGAGGTTTTCCCACGACATGTCACCACCATGGCGGCGTGGGCGGACATGGTCGATGGTCATATCTTTCCCATGGACGCCACAGTATTGGCATGTGTAATTGTCACGTGCAAAAATGCTGCGTCGGCTGACTTTAAGCTCGGGCATCGGGCGGCGGATCTGCGAGCGGAGCTTCACCACGGATGGCGGCCCGGCGGCCTGGGATGGCGCGTAGAGCGCATCGGGAGTGTCCTCATCCGCAGTGGTATGAAGGACATCGGCCTTGCCTTTGTAGACAAGGATAACCGCCCGCCGCAAGTTACAGACATTCAGCGGTTCATAGTCACAGTTGAGAACAAGAACTTCACGTCCCATTTATCCAACTACCTCAAAATGTGATGGGGTTGATAAAAACAAAACCCCCGGCGCAACGCGCACAGGGGCAGAATCAGGCAGACACAAGACTATCCTGCGGACATCCGATCGTCGTAGCGGATGTCTCTCAAGATATAGCACACCTGGTCTGTGTGGGTACAAGATGTAGACTTATATCACATTTGGGATGCTGTTTCATTCCAGTCCACTGTAGCGTCTTGGGACACGCGTGGAAAGCCCGGATGTCGGCCACTGAATGGGGACATCGGCCCACGCAGCGAGCATAGAAACCGATATCGATGCCATCCCTTCCGTGCCAATCAGAGTCACCCAATCGCCTTCCGTGACTCCGGGGATATCGGTGACATCTACCTGAAGCTGGTCCATCGAGACTACACCGCAGATATGCGCCTTTTGGCCGCGGATGAGAACATGCGCACAGGATGAGATGTGGCGCGGATAGCCATCCGCGTAGCCGACACCAATAGTTGCGATACGGGATGCCCGTTGGGTCACGAATGTCGCGCCATATCCGATGGCGTGTCCTGTGGGGAGTTCTTTGACCAAGTGGATGCGCGCTCGCCAGGACAGGATAGGGGTAGTTGGGCAGGGTGTGGTTGTTTGCGGAGCGATTCCGTAGATCAGTGCACCCGGGCGGTGAAGGATGGGATTGCTGAGTGGAGAAAGCGATGTATCCCAGAGCATCCCGGCAGAGTTGTTGATGGACAAGACGGTGTGCTCATCTATGAGACCGGCTTGTGTAAGTTCGGTAACATTCTTGACAAAAGTGGCGTACTGCGCCATCAGGGATGTGTTATCTGCATTGTCAGCGGCTGCGAGATGGGTGGAAACGCCGCCGAATGTTCCGGTGATGTTTAGCTGCCGGATGGCTGTGAGCGCATCGGTGGCGAGAAGCCCTTCACGCCCCATCC
>JBEDDQ010000347.1:0-5908 GCA_041176185.1 Armatimonadota bacterium
AATGGAAAGCCGGACTGTGGATGTGGATTGCAGCGGCAGCTCTTACAACGATTGGAGCGATGACCACACCGGATACATCCCCGATGGAGCTTCTTCAAATCGGTCCGGCGAGGCCCCGAAACCTCCTAATGCAGGCATCCCTCTCAGGGACCTTCGTCAATGCCCTTGCCTACCGACAACAAGACCCACGGCGTAGTGCCTTACTGGTGATGATTGGAGTAATAGTCACCGCAACCGGAATCACGAACACTTTTTCGTTCCCAGGAAAAATCGCAGCGGCCATCCTTCCTCTCATCGCCGGGCTTTTGCTTAGCATCAATAACATTTCCATCAAGCCAACTCTAAAGACACTCCGCTGGCAGCTCGTTGGCACACTTTGCTTCTTGGTTGCGTTTGCCGGTTCCACAACGCTTGTTTCGGCCAAGAAGGACTTGTTATATGAGCTGGGCAATCGAATGCTGGACACAAGGTCATCACCCGCATCCGGGTCCCGAGGTATAGAGCAACCTCAGCTCGGACCGACGTATGGAGATGCTGGAAGCACGGCACGTATACTTCATCTCAACTCTAAAAAGCCCCTCTATCTGCGTCAGGCTGCCTACACGTCATACCTCTCAGGTACCTGGGGACCACCGCTAACGTTCCGAAGAATGGCGCCCCTGCCATCCAAATACGTCCTTGGTCCTGACCCCAATGCCATCACCATCCTTCGCTACGATGCAACAGACCGGATTGTCTACATCCCCGCAGAAACGACTGGAATCGTCGCGGATGCCGACAGCAACCTGGCATGGGCACAGGATGATAGCGGGCCTGTAATCACCGGCCCTGATGCGGCAGCTGAATACGCTGTCTCGCTCGGCACTGCCAACTCCGCAACCAGTGCTGAAACGCTCTTAGGTTTGGACTCCGTAGCCCAGCTGGATGCATCTCTTGAGGTACCGGATGACCTTTCGGGGTCCCTTGAGCGCTTTATCGCGCGAAATGGCATCGAAGATGGCTATACCCTCGACACTGCACAAGCGGTGGTCGCGGCGCTCCAACGTGAACATGAATACTCACTCAGATTTTCACCAAACCCGGGGGATGCGTTGGCATCGTTTCTGGATTCACCCGGGGATGGTGCACACTGTGCCTATTTTGCTAGTGCCACGGTGATGTTGCTCCGGCATCTCGGATACCCGGCAAGACTTGTGAGTGGCTTTTTTGCGCATGAACCAGCAGGCAACGGGATTACTGTCCGCGGCAGGGATGCTCACGCTTGGGCAGAGGTTCACGTTCCGCGCAAAGGCTGGGTGTTGGTTGAAGCCACACCCGCAGCGGGTCTTCCGTCGGGCGATGAGTCCAGCGTTGGCTGGCTTGCACGCCTTTGGGAGAAAATCACCGATACTGCACGCCGAATTCGGACTGAGTTGGAAAATGGCAATGTCACGTTCATCGCGGTGCCTTCCATCTTTGTCGCCCTTATCCTCGCATGGTCGTACTTCGCTAAGCGGCGGCGACTACCGACAACTGGCGTGATTGACCCGTACTTCACGGATTTCGTTCGGATATACAATCGCATTTGTACCAAGAGTGGCATTCCAAATGTTGGTAACGAGACGCTGATGCACCATTTCAGCACGCATGTCAATACCTTCGACGAAGTCACGCGCACAGAGCTGCGCAGGTGTGTCGATAACTACGAACGGTGTCGATACGGGAAGTCAACCAAGGAAACTGATGGTATTGCGAATATCCGGGGTATATACCAACGTTTGCGTAAACATTGAATCCAGTAAGGGTTAGTGCTAGACTTGGCACATGCGTATCATTCGATTTCTGACCCAAGCTGGGGAAACCCTGCACGGCATCGCGACAGATGCCTCATTGACCTCTGCACGTGTGCTTTCGGATGCTCCTTGGAATGGCGGCAGCGAAACGGGTGAGATCGCACAGGTTGCATCCCTCCTCGCACCTGTCGTTCCGGTAAACATTTTATGCATCGGGCTCAACTACAAGCGCCATGCCGAAGAAAGTGGGATGCCTGTACCAGAGCGGCCATTGTTGTTTATCAAAGCCACATCCACGCTGCTGGACCCGGGAGCTGATATAGAACTGCCGGCTATCTCTGATGAAGTCGACTACGAATGCGAGCTCGCAATCGTCATCGGTAAGCGTGCAAAGCATGTCTCCGAAGAAGATGCCCTTGACTACGTTTACGGTTACACATGCTGCAACGATGTTTCAGCGCGTGACTGGCAGCTTCGCCTCGACAAGCAATGGGCACGTGGAAAATCCTTTGACACGTTCTCGCCGCTTGGTCCGAGCATTGTGACTACGGATGAAATCCCAGATCCAAACAACTTGGCCATTTCGACCCGGGTTAACGGTGAGACGCTCCAGTCCAGTCATACATCGGACATGATTTTCAACGTCCGCCACATCATCAGCTATCTCTCTCAAGGGCTTACTCTCCTCCCGGGAACCGTTATCCTAACTGGAACGCCCGAAGGCGTTGGCATGGGACGTACTCCTAAGCGCTGGCTGAACCCTGGGGATGTCTGCGAGATTGACATCGAAGGAATCGGCGTGCTCCGAAATGCATGTGTCAGTGAGGTAGTAGCATGAGCGCACTTCGCCTCGATGGCAAGCATGCAGTCGTAACGGGTGGTGCAAGCGGGATTGGGCAAGCCATCGTCGAGCGCCTTGCCGAGTTCGGTGCACGGGTAACCGTCCTCGACTTGAATGCCCGGGATGGTTTTCCATTTCGGATTATTCCGACGGATGTCAGTAATCCTGAATCGGTTGCAGAAGCATTTACCGCAATCGATGAAATCGCCCCGGTAGACATTCTTGTTTGTTCAGCGGGTATCGGGTTTGTCGGAAACATTCTTGGCACGACACCGGAAAAGTTTGATCAGCTGATGGGAGTGAATGCGCGTGGCGTGTTTCTCTGCAACCAGCAAGTAATTCAACGCCTGACAGATACTGGACGCCCGGGTGCAATCGTAAACATCTGCTCCATTGCAGCCAAGGTCAGCCTCGCTGAGCGTTTTGCCTACAGTGCGACAAAGGGTGCGGTTCTGATGATGACAAAGTCAATCGCCCAGGACTACATCCACCAGGGAATTCGCTGTAACTGTGTCTGTCCCGCCCGGGTGCATACGCCGTTTGTCGATGCCTACCTTGCAAAGAACTACCCAGGGCAGGAAGCGGAAAAGCTTGCCGAGCTTAGCTCCGCTCAGCCAATGGGCCGCATGGGAAAGACATCGGAAATCGCATCGATGGTGCATTACCTCTGCTCGGATGAAGCATCTTACATAACGGGTGCTGACTACGATGTGGATGGTGGCACATTGGCGATGCGCTAACGGGTGGCGCTTCCGTTTACGGTTACGTTTTTGGGTACCGGGACCAGTACCGGTACCCCGATGATTGCCTGTGGGTGCGCCGTTTGCCACTCGGATGACCCGCGTAACCGTCGTACGCGTCCGTCCATCCTTATCACCACCCCGCTTGGCCGTATCCTCATCGACTGCGGCCCAGAAATGCGCCTCCAATTACTTGCCGCGAAGACACCATCCATCGATGCTGTCCTCCTCACGCATGCCCATGCAGACCATATCCACGGGCTGGATGACCTCCGCCAACTGACATTTGCATCGGGTAATCCAGTGGATGTCTATGCATCCGGGCAGACTCTAAAGCGTGTGATGCATGTGTATGACTATTGCTTTAAAGACACTGGCCCAGGTGGTGGCAAGCCGCAGCTGCATCTCTATGAGCTGAACTACGGACAAACCATAGAGCTTGCTGGCATAAGCATACGAGCAACCAGGCATATGCATGGCACACTCGATGTCACATCGTATGTGATTGGCAACCGTTTTGTGTATTGCACGGATGTCAGTCTGATTCCCGAAGAGACGATGGCAGAATTTGAGGGTAAAGATGTCATCGTTGTCGGGGCGGTACGTCCAGACAGCAAGCCACATGCGAGCCACTTTGTCCTCCCTGAGGCCCTCGATGTGCTTAGTCGCCTCGCACCACGACTGGGTTTGATTACCCATATGTCACACTCGTTCGAGCATGGAACGGTTGAAGCGCAGCTGCCGAAAAATCGCCGTCTTGCATACGATGGCTTGATCGTGACATTGTCCGACCATGTGATTTCCCTCGCAGGCCCAAGCGATTCTGATGTTTGATTGCCGATAGAATCTACCTATGGAAGCCGAAACTCCACACGATGTTGCAACATCCATTTTCGCCAAAATTGCTACAGGGCAGATTCCTGTACAAGCGGTTTACGAAGATGAATATGTCATCGCATTTCCAGACATCGCTCCCGTCGCCCCAACCCATGTGCTGGTGATTCCAAAAGTTGCCATCCGCGACATTAGCCGTATCGCATCACTGACGACCGATGAAGCAGCCGGTTTTCTAAGGGGAGTTGCAAAGGCAGCCGAGGCCTGTGGGCTTGAAGCGAGTGGTTACCGGACGATTATGAATACGGGCGAGGATGGTGGGCAAACTGTCCCCTACTTGCATGCACACATATTGGGTGGCCGACAGCTCACGTGGCCACCGGGATAATTAGAGATGAACGATAACGAAGACGCAAAACAAGGTTCATCGGATGAACAACCGCAGCAGGTTTCCCGCCGGGATTTTCTCCGCCGTGCGACAACGGATGCGGCAAAAACGGGAATGGATGTCATCCCGGGTGCAAAGCTGGCTAATACCGTAGTCAAGACGCCATGGTGGAAGTCCATCGCCACGTGGAAGTCAGACCGAACGAAGACTGAAGAGGATAAATAACGTGCCAACGACGGATTTGAGAGACATTTTGGATGTTTGTGTGGATGCCGCACTTGTGGCTGGAAAGCGGACACTAGCCTATTTTCAGACGGGCGTACAGCCAGACTGGAAAGAGGACGACACCCCTGTCACCGTCGCTGACCGTGAAGCTGAGCGCGTCCTACGTGAGCGTATTCTGGCATCCTTTCCAGACCATTCAATCCTCGGCGAGGAGGAAGGCGAGTCGACGGGCACTGCACCTTACCGCTGGGTCTGTGACCCAATCGATGGCACCAAGGCTTTTGTCAGTGGTGTGCCTTTGTATGGCACGCTGATTGGCGTCGAGCATGAAGGTCGAATTGTCGCAGGTGCTATTTATCTCCCTGCGCTGGATGACATGATTTGTGCAGCGGATGGCCTCGGTGCGTATTGGAATGGCCGTAAGTGCAGCGTTTCATCCAACCGGGACCTTTCTAAGTCCGTTGTTGTCTGTTCTTCAATTGTCCGCTCGCAGGAGCGATCAGATGCCTTTGAAAAGCTCACAAAGGCCACCTATCTCCAGCGTACATGGGGTGATGCATTCGGATATTCCTTAGTCGCAACCGGCCGTGTGGACATCATGTTAGACCCGGTTAAGAGCCCTTGGGATGTCGGACCAATGCCAGTTATCTTCCGCGAAGCTGGTGGAATTGCAACTACGTGGACAGGGGATGAGGACATTTACGGCCGCGATTTCATCGCTGCAAACCGCCACATTCATCCACAGGTAATCGATATTCTGAAGCACGGCTAACCGCACGGATGCTTCCAGACATCAGAACACCCCTTCCGGGACCAAAGAGCCGGGCACTTGCTGCCCGGCTACGCTCTGTCGAAGGAGCAAACGTCACATTCCTGCCCATCGATGATTCCTTCCCCATCTTTTGGCAGTCGGGAGATGGCTGCCTCATCACCGACGTCGATGGTAATCAGCTTCTGGATATGACAGCAGCCTTTGGAGTCAGTGCCCTTGGTCACGGCTCGACAGTTGCAACCCGGGCACTCTCATATCAGAGTGAAGTCTTGATACATGGTATGGGGGATGTACACCCTACCCTTGCCAAACTCGAGCTTTGTGAAGCGCTTTGTG
>JBEDDQ010000348.1:0-2864 GCA_041176185.1 Armatimonadota bacterium
ACCAACCCCACACGCACCGCCATCGAGGATCAAAAGGTCATCCACCCAATCCCCAAGGCTAGCCGCAACGTGCCGCGCAGCAGTAGGCGAAATCGCCTCAGAACGATTTGCGCTTGGCGCCGCAACCGGACACCCCGCGGCGGTAATCAACGCACGCGCACCCGGATGCGCCGGAATGCGAATACCAACCGTCGTCCCACCCGCCATCACGATTGCAGGAACATCAGCAGCTGCACGCACGACCAGTGTCAGCGGACCGGGCCAGAAGCGCTGCGCAAGTGCCTCCGCGAGCGGAGTCCAATCTACCGATAAGGCCCGCGCTGATGCAACATCCGCGACATGCACAATCACCGGATTCGTTGATGGACGTCCTTTCGCTGCAAAAATCGCCGAAACCGCTGCTGGATTCAATGCATTGGCTCCCAAGCCATAAACCGTCTCCGTCGGGAATGCAACAAGCTCTCCGCTCTGTAAACGATTCGCAGCCTCAGCGAGACCCGCATCCAGTGTCAAAATCCGTGCAGCCACGGGGTTTAGTCTACCAGCGATGCCAATGTGCAAAGCTCTCTGGCCACGCCTTGCTTGATATAACAGAGCATGGATTTTCTGTACAACCCCGAGACGACATCCACGGTGCGGGCTAGCCGGATGCGACGGGAGACACAGCTGATGGCGGTCGTCCCACGCCCGATGCGTAGTACACCCACAATCTTCCTCTGTGGCGATTCCACCGTCAAGAATGGAACCAAAGGCCAGCAGGGCTGGGGGGACCCATTTGCACAGCACGCCGCAGGAGCTAAAATCGCTGTCGATAACCGCGCCCGTGGCGGACGCTCGAGCCGAACATTTATAACCGAAGGTCTTTGGGAAAATGTCATCAAATCTGCCCGACAGGGAGATATTGTCTTCCTGCAATTTGGCCATAACGATGGCGGAGGACTGAACGATTCCCGCCGGCGAGCGAGTCTAAAGGGCAATGGGGATGAGGCAGCCGGCAGCGTCGATGCGCAGGGCCGCCCGGAGACTGTCCTGACGTATGGTGCTTATTTACGCCGGATGTCCCGTGAGGCCCTCGATAAAGGTCTCAATGTCCTCCTTATCACCCCGGTTCCGCGGAACCGCTGGGCGGCCGGAAAGGTGCTACGTGCCAACACAGACTATGCGCTTTGGGCGCGTGAGGCTGGAAAGCGAGCACGCGTACCGGTCTTTGACTTAAACGCCCTTTTGGCAGATGCCTATGATGGCATCGGTGAGAAAGCTGTTGCGCCGCTGTTCTACGCAGATTGGACGCACACCAGCCCGGATGGCGCAGCGCTCACAGCAAGACTCCTACAAAAGGCACTCATCGAATGCAAAGAACTTCGCTGGACGACTTTGTTGGAGCCGCTATCGGATAGCGCAGCCAACACCACTAACATCCAGAACATCAAACCCGGAACGAGTTACCTAAGCCTGCCATGATGCACCTGACTATCGGAATTGACATTGGGACATCCAGTGTCCGCGTCGCCGCCTTCCCAACCGGGAGCTGGGATTTTCTGGATGAGACGCTTGCATCGCGGAGTATGCCGGTCTCCCGTGACACGGATGGCGGTGAGACAGTAGACCCGTTTGACCTCCTGAACGCCGTTACAGGGGCGATGGATGACTGTCTTGCAAACGTGCCAACTGGCAGCTGCATTGATGCGATTGGCACCAGCTGCTTTTGGCACTCTGTCGTCCCGGTCGATGATATGGGGATTCCAATCGGACCTGTTTTGCTCTGGAGCGACCGGAGGTGTAGTGACATCGTAGATACCCTCCGCACAGAACAGCCAGACCTCCCAAACATCACCGGCTGTCCCTGGCATGCCAGCTTTGCCATTGCCAAAATCGAATGGTGGCGCAGAAGCGGCTTCACAGCACCACACCGCTGGTTATCTCCGGCGGAATGGGTTGAGCGTCAGTTGCTCAGCGATGCGGGTGGCCCAAGCACCTGTATGGCAAGTGCCAGTGGATGTATGGATCAGGAAAAGCACTGCTGGCTGGATGCCTATTTAAGTGCGCTGAATCCTATTTCGGATGCCCCACGTGTGGACCTTTTACCTGAATATGCCGAGCGCTGGCCAACCCTAATGGGCGTTCCTTGGGTTCCGGCGATTGGGGATGGCGCAGCAGCGAACATCGGGACTGGGCACTGGCAGGACGGCCGTATCACTGTGACTGTTGGGACATCCGTTGCTATTAGGCGTTGTTGTGATGGCCGAATGCCTGAGCGACCAGCTGGCCTTTGGCGCTATCAGCTGGACCGAGAACGCTGGCTGGTAGGTGGTGCATCGAGTAATGGTGGGTCGGTTTGGCAGTGGCTTTGTAACCACCTGAAGTTCAACCCCGATGCCCTGGCGGACCTGCGGAGTAAAACGCCAACGGTAACGGTGCTTCCGTATTACAGTGGGGAGCGCGCCCCGTGGTGGCAAGACCATTTGACGGCATCGATTCACGGGCTGACGGCAGGGACATCCGGCGAAGAAATCGCCCTCGCACACCTCGAAGCGATTGCGGTTCACACATCCTGGATTGCGGCCAAGCTCGGCGTTAGCGCAGAGACGACGCTAGCCGCGAGTGGAAATGCGCTGCAACATTCACCCATCCTCATCCAGTGCATCGCCGATGCCTGTGGCTGCACTGTGGAACAGCAGGAAACTGGTGAGCAAAGCCTGATCGGGGCGGCACGCTGGGCAATGCATATTATCAACAACTATGAATTAACGAATACAAATGTTGATGTACGCGAAAAAGTCTCATTTAGCATAAATGGCACAGAGAGAATGAAACTAATAGCAACTGCGATGAATGGAAGACTTTAATATACATCACCTATATTT
>JBEDDQ010000349.1:0-4672 GCA_041176185.1 Armatimonadota bacterium
GGATGCCACCAGCAACGCGGCATTCATCGGATCGTGCTCTGTTTGTGCAATAAGCTCACGCGCAGCGCCCGGTATGTCCGCAGTCTCATCCACAACAACGGCAACCTCACTTGGCCCCGCCAACATGTCGATACCTACATCGCCATAGACCATCCGCTTCGCTGCATTGACGTACGCATTGCCAGGGCCGACGATCTTGTCGACCTGAGGCACAGTCTCCGTTCCATAGGCCATCGCAGCGATCGCCTGTGCCCCCCCGATAGCGTAAACTTCATCGACACCGGCAATGTGTGCCGCTGCTAATGTGCCATCCGGCGGAAGACCGGTCTCGGCCTGCGGCGGCGTACACATGATAATCCTGCCGACACCGGCGACCTTGGCGGGCACGGCTGTCATCAGCACCGTACTCGGATAAGCGGCACGGCCACCAGGGACGTAAATCCCGACCTGTCCATAGGGAATGATGCGCTGTCCGAGGCGTTCACCAGGAACTGAGTCATCCAGCCACGAATATCTTCGGTGCGCCTGATGGAACCGCGCGATTCGCTCCCTCGCGGCAAGCAGTGCTGATTCGAGCGGTGTACCCGTAATCCGTTGCCTCGCCGAAAAAATCGCGTCATCAGGGACACGTAAGGTTTCGAACCCAGGACAATCAAATTGACGTGTCAATGAGAGCAGGGTTGCATCGCCTTCGGTACGTACCGCGGTAATGATAGAAACAACCGTGTCATCAACGCTTACACGTTGCCCCTTACGGCGAGCTTGGAAGACATCTCGAAGCGGTGCGACATCTGCAATCGATGTAACAGCTGCACTGAAAAACCATGCCATCGTCATTTACCCATTCCGTCCGGATATCTTACTGGCCAGCACGAACAAGCCCGTCATCCCGGTCATGACCATGAATGCGCCACCAACAAGGTATGCGGGGTACCCGAGGCGCACAGAAATAAATCCACCGACCAGCGCCATAACTAGTGTGGCAGCCAGCCATTTGTAAAAAATGGGTTGCCATTTAAACTCATCGGGGCTCAATACTTTTCTCCATGGCCAGAGCCTTCAGCGCCCTGCCTTGCCCATCGGCATCAAACAGACGTGCCTGAACGCCCTGCAGCGGCTCAAGAACCGTCAATGCATCCTGAAAACGTGACGCCTTGATATACGCATCTGCAAGCTTGTATCGCCAGGCCCAGTTTCTTCCGATACTTGTCCAAAATGGCCAGAGCGCGAGAGAACCGGCGGCGGCATCGAGAATCATCGAGATACTTCGGATGCCAGGAATCGTGATGCGAAGAACGGTTATAAGCATCGAAAGTAAAATCACCCGGACAGCGAGCATCCACATTGCACGCACCTGGAGGCGATAGAGCGACTTGAGTGCCGACTCAAGCTCAGGGAGCTGGGTTGAGTCCATTGATTCACGTTTTGTGTTGACTTTCGGCACGGCTCAATATACATCGTTGCTGGCATCCACTGCCCACCCGATAAACCCGTCTGGATGACATCCGGTGATACACTTTCCATCAAGATTATCGATGTGATGCCACATCCGAGGAGCCTTTCAGTGAGAGCATCGTCCTACTTCGCCCCAACACTGCGCGAAGTTCCTGCAGAAGCAGAAATTCCAAGCCACAAGCTGTTGTTGCGTGCGGGCTATCTCCGCAAGCTTGGCGCAGGCGTCTACACCTACCTTCCACTTGCCTGGAAGGTCATCCGGAAAATGGAGCAGGTCCTGCGCGAAGAGCAGGAAGCCATTAACTGTGTTGAAATGCGGATGCCAACGCTTGTTCCCAAGGAGCTGATGGAAGAAACCGGACGTTGGGGCCTCGATGTCGTCTATAAGCTGCAGGACCGCCGCAAGGCTGACTTTGCGCTTGGGTTTACCCATGAAGAAGTCATCACTGACCTCGCGCGGCAAGAGCTGCGTTCGTGGCGCGATCTCCCTGTCATGCTCTATCAGGTCCAGACGAAATTTCGTGATGAACCAAGGCCACGCGGTGGTGTTATTCGCACGCGTGAGTTTCTGATGTTCGATGCGTATTCCTTTGACCGGGATGTAAGCACAATGGACACCAGCTACAAGGCGCAGCGCACAGCATACGAGCGCTTCTTCCAGCGGATTGGGCTTCGCTATTTGATTGTCGATGCCGATGGCGGTGCGATTGGCGATTTGGACAATCAGGAGTTCATGTCTTTGGCAGATGCAGGTGAGGACACCGTTCTGAGCTGCGATTCCTGTTCCTATGCTGCAAATGCAGAAAAGTGCCCAGTCAACCCACCCGCTGCCGACAGTGAAGCAGTTGCAGGTTCGCTGACCGATGTCCACACACCAAATGCACGGTCAATCGATGAAGTATCCACTTTACTTAAAATCGCAGCATCCAGCTTTATCAAAACGCTGATTTATTCTGCAGATGGAAAGCCTGTCGTTGTTCTTGTCCGCGGTGACCATACGGTGAACGATGTCAAGCTTGCACGGCTGGTTGGTGCCGCCGAGCTTGAGCTCGCGCCGGAGGCAATGGTAACCGCTGTTACCGGCGCTCCAGTGGGCTTTGCTGGTCCAGTTGGCCTGAGCGGCGTTCCCGTGTATGCCGACCACGCGGTGACAGTTTTGCAAAACGCTGTAACCGGTGCAAACAAGGCTGACTTCCACATCACTGGAGTTGCCGCGGGCCGTGACTTCAACTGGACGATAGCCGCCGACATCCGAGTTGCCGAAGATGGCGATAGTTGCCCGATGTGTTCTGCGGGAACGATGAGAACAACCCGCGGTATCGAGATCGGCCACATCTTCAAACTTGGGGATAAGTACTCCAAGGCGATGCAGCTGGATGTCACAGGTGAAGAGGGTAAGTTACAGCCAATCCAGATGGGCTGCTATGGCATTGGAATGAGCCGCTCCCTCGCTGCGATTGTCGAGGCAAGCCATGACAAAGATGGCATTATCTGGCCGATATCAGTTGCACCGTTTGAGGTCACCATTGTCGTCGCAGCGCGTCAGGATGACGCCCAGTACGAAGCCGCTGATTCGCTTTACCGCGGGTTAAAGGCAGCGGGGGTAGATGTTTACTTTGATGACCGTGATGAGCGGGCCGGGGTGAAGTTCAAGGATGCCGACCTAATGGGATGTCCGATTCGCGTCGTTGTCGGCAAAGGGCTGGCATCGGGAGTGATTGAGGTCAAGCAGCGCGGCATCGATGGTGTAGAGACGGTCGAAGTTGCCAATGCTATTGCCTATATTTCGGCATTGAAGCAACAGCTGCTCGATGGACTGAAACCAGTAACAGAGCACGCATAATCCCTGCGCTTAAGCAATAAAGAAACCCCGCAGTGGCTACCGTGCCATTGCGGGGTTTTGTCTTGCAACCGCTAACAGCGGTTGTTGCGAGAGGTTTACTTTGCTCCGATGAGCTTGACGATGTCATTCCACATAATCGTAAGGAAAAGCATCCCCATAACCGCGGCTCCAGCAAGGTAGACACGCTGCATATTGATCGCAGAGAGCTTACGACGACGTATCGCTTCGATAGTCAATAATACTAAATGGCCACCATCCAAAATCGGGATTGGGAACATATTGAATATGAAGAGTGATAATGAGAGGCTTGCTAACAGCTCGATACGCGTCTGCGCCCCGGTTCCAGCAAGGGCATAAAAAGTCTGCGCAATGCCAACCGGACCGCCGACAGCATCCTTCGTCTTACCAGCTTTGACAATAGAGACGAGTTTCGAGCCGTACTGGATGGTTGTCGAACCGGCCTCAACCCACGCAGCACCAAAGCTGCAGGGCTCCAGCACAAATGTCGGCCGAACTCCAATGCGGTAGACATCCTTACCACCGGTGGAATCCTTTTCTGCTTTCACGACGACATGACGCTCAGCCTGTGTGGCATCCACAACCACAAAGTCCATGGGGTTGCCCTTGCTCGCATCAATGGTTGGCACAAGGGTCTCGATAGTAACGGGTTCACCATCGATCGAAATGACCTTATCCCCTGCCTTCAGGCCAGCCACAGCCGCCGGCTTCCCAGCCATCACCTGACCGATTTGCGCGGTCATTGATGGCTTACCGTAAACGGCAAACAGTAGAACATACCCAAGGTATCCGACGAGGAGGGATGCCAGCGGTCCAGCAAGAATAACGGCAAAGCGTTGATGAACGGGACGTTTATTGAAGCTGTCTTCGTTATCGGATGGCTTCTCTTCCGTCTCGGACGATTCTTCCTCAATCTCCATCCCGCGGATCTTCACAAATCCGCCAAGTGGATACAAGCGAACGGTGTATTCGAGAATGCCTCGCCGGGCCAGCGTCAAAATTTTTGGTCCAAAGCCAACTGCAAACTCGAGAATTGGCATTTTGAACGCACGCGCAGCGAGGAAGTGTCCAAGCTCGTGAAAGACGACGAGGATGGCAAAGACGACAACGAAGGAAATCGCTGACTCAAGCATCGCCAAAGAAAACATCGATTTAAGAAGCGCCAAAGTGTTTCTCCAAGCACGATGTCACATAGGCCCGGGCCTGTGTATCGACATCCAAAATGTCCGTCAAACGCATCGGGTCCAGCGGGTGTATTGCTTCCATTGTGTCAGAAACGATGGAATGCATCTGTGCAAACGTACATTTGCCAGCTAGGAAGCCAGCCACAACCGCTTCGTTCGCAGCATTCATCAC
>JBEDDQ010000350.1:0-9386 GCA_041176185.1 Armatimonadota bacterium
GTTACTAAAAGCCTCTTCTGGTTTCGGCTTTTCTTGGAACCGCTGTACGAGTCCATCTTCACCAACGACTGCAATACCAAACTGGCTGGTGTCTGACACGCGCTTAACTGGCATCGTAGCAACGGCGTTTCGATCAACGTGGAACTTAACCAGTGCTTCGAGGTCGATGTCCGTTAGGTCATCACCGCCAATGACCAAGAATGGATCTCCGGATCCATCATCAAAAAATGACTGTACGCGCTTTAGTCCACCTGCATCACCACACAGCTCGGTTTCAATCGCGAGAGTAACGTTGACGCCATATGAAGAACCGTCACCAATCTTCTCTGCGAGGACAGCGTTCAAATACTGTGCATTGACAATAACGTCATGTACGCCAATTTGCCTCAGGTGGTCGAGGATGTGTCCAAGTACTGGCTTGCCAACGACTGGCACCATAGGTTTAGGAACAGACCGTGTGAGAGGATCCAAGCGACTTCCAAGGCCTGCGCCCAATACCATTGCCTTCATGATTATCTCCAGAACTCGCGAATTTTGTCCGCGACAACGGCACAATCTCCTTCATGTAAGTCCGGATGCACTGGAATAGACAACACTTCAGCGCAGGCGGCTTCTGAAAATGGAAACTGTCCTACTTGTCCAGAAACAATATCGGCATATGCCGGTGCTAAATGAAGTGCGACCGGGTAGAAAATTCCCGACATAATCCCACGTTCCATAAGATGCTGTTTTAGTGCATCCCGTTGCCCATTCATCACCGATATCGTGAACTGATGGTAGGTATGATAATTGCCGGTCAGCGTTGCTGGCAGCCTTATCGAGTCGATGTCGGATAATTCTGCTAGGTAGTAATCAGCATGTGTGCGTCGTTTTTCGGTCCAAGCAGGAAGCATCTTGACTTTCGCCGATAGAATAGCCGCTTGTAATGCATCCAGACGACTACACACACCGACCTCACGATAGTCATACGTACCTTTCGAACCGTGAAATCTCAGCAATCTGATTTTCTCGGCAAACTGGTCATTGTTTGTAATGACCATCCCGCCATCACCAGCAGCTCCGAGGTTCTTTGTTGGGTAAAAACTAAGCGTTGATATATCAGCTGTGCTTCCCAGCTTTTCGCCATGTTGTTTAGCCGCAATAGCCTGAGCAGCATCACCAATTGTAACGAGTCCATGACGTGCAGCGATTGATTTGATTTCCACCATATTGGAAATCTGACCAAACAAATGAATGGGCAAAACGACCTTAGTCTGTGGCGTGATGACGGCTTCCAGGTGCTCTGTCGACATTGTGTAACTTACCGGGTCGATGTCGACAAAGACTGGTTTAGCTCCGAGAAGGACCACTGTTTCAACGGTTGCTACAAACGTAAAAGGACAGGTGATGACTTCATCACCTGGTCCGACGCCGGCCGCCATCAGTGCAAGCAAGAGAGCATCTGTGCCATTACCTACGCCAACTGCATGTTTGGTCCCAGACATTTCCGCAATGGTTGACTCAAACGATGACACGACATCACCGAGGATATATCCGCCAGACCGCAAAACATCCAGTACACTGCCTTCGATTTCACTCTGAAGGCTAGCGTGCTGAGCGGCAAGATTTGCCATCTGAATGACACTGTTAGTCCGCTGAACTGACAATACGGGTCCCCTTACGCAAAACAGTACCAGCAGCATAAACTGATGGAATATTGATAATCACATCATCCTCAACGTGGCAACCATCGTCAAGAATAACACCTTCAAGGTGACAGCCATCCCCTACAAGGACATTGGCCTCGAGGATGACATCCGTGAGCGTCGTACTAGTGCCGACACGGCAGTTTTTACCGATAACTGAGTTACCTGTAACGGACGCTCCACTATGAACGCGTGCGTTTTTGCCGATGTGTACTGTAGGAGCAATATGAGCTGTAGGATTTACCTCCGCTCCATCTTCACTCCAATAGCCTGCGACATCCCATGCTCCGGGAGGATCAACAGCAATTTCCCGCGTTAGGATGGCATTCGTGGCCTGGCGATATTGCGCTGGCCGACCGATGTCAAGCCAGAAACCTTCCCTAGCTGTCGCATACACTGGAGCACCTTGTTGCAATAGGAGTGGGTAGGTCTCGCGTTCTACTGAGACAGCCCGGCCTGTAGGAATATGCTCAAGGGCTTCAGGTTCCATAATGTAGATGCCTGCATTGATGTAATCAACTCCGGTGGTTTCCAGATGAGTCGCACTTGCGAGAGCTTTTTTAATGGATTCTGTCGGCTCGCGGAATTCCAAAACTCTTCCAGTTTGGTCGGTATCGATCACACCATAGGGACTTGGGCTTGGAACTTCCTTTAGAGTAAGTGTTGAAATGGAACCCATCGACCTATGAAAGGAGACAATAGAATCCAAGTCAAAGTCGGTTAGCACATCCCCATTCAAAACGACAAATGTGTCGTTCCCAGCCAGCAGCTGGGCATTTTTGATTGCACCAGCGGTCCCAAGAGGAGTGGTCTCGATGGCGTATTGCATTCGTACGCCAAAGTTACTGCCATCGCCGAAGTGAGCCGCTATCGCATCTGACATATAGTTCGTACAAAAAATAACTTCATCAATGCC
Source organism: Armatimonadota bacterium (assembly GCA_041176185.1). Lineage (GTDB taxonomy): Bacteria > Armatimonadota > Armatimonadia > Armatimonadales > Armatimonadaceae > CAIRTT01. Next base: position 2,602 of record JBEDDQ010000350.1, read on the forward strand.
ATATTTACGTAGCCATGCAACTTGATACTCAAGAAAAGGCCGATTGACGACTGGAATAAGCGGTTTTGGGCGCGTATACGTTAGTGGGCGAAGCCTGGTACCGGCTCCCCCTGCGATAATAATGCCTTTCACTGCATATACTCCTTTAGTATCCGTTCCAGCTGAGGCCGATCGGATGCTTCTTCCAATGCCAACTGCATGATAGATGCATAGTATGTATCGAAGTTACCGACATCGTGCCGTGATTCGTTACCAATTAGTGGGACGCTTACCACCGAATGCCCAGAATGAATCCATTCATTGAGGCACCCTGTCAACTGATGTTCGCTTCCATCAGTCGGTCTTGTACGCCGGATGATGTCAAAAATGGATGTGTCGACTAAATAGCGAGCGCATACAGCCACTTGGGACGGAGCACTATCCGTATTCGGCTTCTCAACAATATGTGAGATCGCATTCGTCTCGGGATGTGTAGCAACAATCCCATACCGGGAAACCATATGCAATGGAATTTCACGCGTTGCGATAGCGCCTTCCTGAGGTGCATCCAACATACGCTTCGTAACACTTCCATCAACGCCGCCTGTGAAAAACGAGTCCCCCAAGGCAATCAGCAGCCTACTACCCGGTTTGACAAACGGCTCTACACACGAAACTGCATCGGCTAGTCCGCCCATTTCTGTTTGCACAGCGTATGTGATGTGTACACCTAGTTTCTCACCATTGCCGATTAGCGCTTCAAAGATCGGGAGCTTTTGGGGTGACACAACAAAGATTAAGTCAAGTATTCCTGCAGAACGAAGCTCAGAAACAACCCGTTCAACGATAAGATGACGCCCAACCGGAAGGAGCTCTTTCGGCAGCAGAGTGGTAAGAGGTTTTAGCCGGCTTCCAAAGCCGGCTACTGGAACAATACCAATGACATCACCCATCGCTACGAGGAATCCTTGTCCAAACCGTTTCCATCAACGGCTCTAGCCTTTGTCAATCGCCATTCCAAGGACATCCTCATTTGCCTGCCCGACGGCTTCAGCCAATGATGGATGTGCATGCACCGTTTTCATTAATTCCTTGACGGTGTTTTCCAGCTGAATGGAAACTACTCCTTCGTGAATCAAGTCGGTAGCGTGTGGCCCAATAATATGGAAACCAAGGAGCTCACCATACTTTTTGTCTGCAACTACCTTGACAAAGCCATCACGCTCGTTGATCGCCATCGCTTTTGCCAAGTTCTGGAAAGTAAACGTGCCAACCTGGACATCATAACCAGCCTGCCGTGCGGCTTCTTCGGAAAGACCTACTGCGGCAACTTCAGGTTCTGTGTAGATACACGACGGAATCGCTCTGTAATTCATCACAGCCTCGTGGCCACAGATATTCTCAGCAGCAACGAGACCTTCGGCGGTCGCCGTGTGTGCAAGTCCGGAACCTACGACATCCCCGATAGCATAGACACCCGCAACTGGAGTCTTCATCGTCAGGTCTACAGGAATGGCTCTCTTTCCCTTGTCAGAGCCAAGAGCAACTCCGGCTGCATCAAGGTTTAGACCCTCGGTAAATGGCGTACGACCTGTAGCTACCAGGACAACATCTGCATCGATCGTATCGACAGTGCCGTCCTGACCTTCAAACGAAACCGTCTTACCACCATCAGGACTGTCTGTGACGGAAGTGACCTTCACTTCTGTCTTCAGTTCGACTCCCTGCTTTTTCAGAATCTTTGCAAGCTCGGTCCCGAGGTCCGCATCAAGATTCGCAATGACTCGAGGCATGAACTCAAGGACAGTAACTTTACTTCCAAGACCTGCGTAGGTGTAGGCAAACTCAACACCAATAACGCCACCACCGATTACAACGAGGCGCTCAGGAACCCGTTTTGCCGTTACGGCCTCATTGGATGACCAGATTGCACCCTCGGCAATCGTTCCATCGACAACTCGCTTGGATGCTTCATGGTTGGCATGCCAAATATCGGCTGCATCCAGGCCAGGAATCGGAAGCTTTGTGGGGACAGAACCCGTTGCAATGATTACATTGTTAGCGGAAATCGTTTGAGTAGTGCCATCGGACTTTGTTACCAATACCGTGGAACGATCGATAAATGAAGCAAACCCCTGCACATGCGTGATTTTGTTCTTCTTCATCAGGTAGCCAATGCCACCCACGAGCTTCTTCAAGTTGGCATCCTTGCGGGCCATGATCTTTGTAAAATCAAAACCAACATTTTCTGCAACGAGACCAAAATCCGCTGCATGCTTTAACGTGTGTAGCGCAGCAACCGATGCAATCATCGTCTTTGTAGGGATACAACCCCAGTTGAGACAGGTCCCGCCGAGCTTGTCTGCCTCAACAATGGTTACTCGGGCACCCAGCTGTGCAGCCCGAATCGCTGCAGGGTATCCACCTGGCCCACCACCAATAACCAAAACATCGGTATCTTTTGAAGAGTCGAACGTAACCGCCACAGCGTCACCTCACGAAGTTTCACACAAAAATTGCGATGATACAGTCTACCGCGATTGACCTGTTTACGTTGCGTATTGGTCGTATGATGTGTAGATGTTGAGGTTGGACCGGAAATGATGCCCAAGGCGGGATTCGAACCCGCACTCCTTGCGGAAGCGGATTTTAAGTCCGCCGTGTCTACCATTTCACCACCTGGGCTGATTGGTACCGCTCCGGTCCAGTATCAAAAATATCAGGTTGTACAGAGCAAAGGCAACAATTATGAGTGAAAAGCGCTGGAATGTCGTAATTGCAGGACTGTCACATGACCATATATGGGGAGAACTCGTACATTGGCAAAATATGCCGGACGTAGCCCTGATTGGTGTTGCAGAAGCCGACAGCCGCCTTGTCAGTCGGTTTTCCAGTGCGTATCCAGATATACCTGTTTTTGCAACCACTGCTGATATGTACCTAGCACTGAATGGACGGGCTAACATAACACAAATTGCTGCTCCGAATGCTCATCACGTCAGCCTTGCATTGGAAGCATTTGCAAATGGATGTCATGTCATCACAGAGAAGCCGATGGCAAGTACTCTTGAGGATGCCGACAAGATGTTGGCAGCATCGACTGAATGTGGTCTCTCACTTATGGTCAATTGGCCGACCGCATGGAACCCATTGTTTCAACGCTTCCACGCTACGATTTGCACTGGAGACATCGGAACCATCCACTACATCCGGTATCGATCCGCCCACAACGGACCAAAGGAAATTGGATGTGATCCATCCTTTGTCGAGTGGCTTTATGATGAGAAACTCAACGGTGCTGGCGCATTCATGGACTACTGTTGCTACGGTGCGGCAATTGCAGCCTATCATTTAGGAGTACCTGACGAGGTTACGGGTCTTCGTGGGCGCCTCGCGAAGGACTATGAAATTTGTGATGACAATGCTGTCATCACCATGAAGTATCCGCATGCTATTGCAGTGGCAGAAGCAAGCTGGTCGCAGGTTACCGGGTATTTTGGTGGCAATCCGGTTGCATACGGCTCATCTGCTGCTGTCGGAGTTGAACGTGGTAAGGTCTTGCTCCTGACTGGAAAGGACACTTTCTCAGAAATCGAAACTACACCACCTACTTACCCAAATCAAAACGGACCCCAGCATTTCGTACATCACTTGACTACAGGAGATCCAATTGAAGGGATTTGCCATCCATTGGTCTCAAGGAATGCTCAGGCGATTCTGCAGGCGGGTCTAGATGCATCAAATACAGGGACAACAATGCATCCGGTTGCAATCAGTGACAAGTAAACTCAGCTTAACTGCGCAAGCCGTCGTTGAGAATGTCACGCGCGTCCTTCCGGGCAAGGAAACCAGTATTGAACTTGTCATAGCCACCGTCATTGCAGGAGGTCATGTCCTCCTCGATGACAAACCGGGAACCGGCAAGACAACGCTTGCAAAGGCAATTGCCCAGTCGCTTGGCGTGACGACTAGACGCATCCAATGCACTCCAGACCTTACCCCAGGTGATGTCCTCGGTGGCAGATACTATAACTTCAACAGTGGAGAGTTTAATTTTCACCCAGGGCCAATATTTAGTAATATTGTTCTCGCCGATGAATTAAACAGGGCGACACCAAGGACGCAATCAGCGTTTCTTGAGGCGATGAGTGAAAATGTTGTAACGCTTGAATCCGATACACACATGCTGCCAAAGCCATTTGTTGTTATAGCCACTCAAAACCCAATGGATCAGGCTGGAACCTTCCCCCTCCCTGATGCTCAACTTGATCGATTTGCAATTCGGATATCGATGAATCTCCCGACGCGCGATGAAGAAGTGCGGATGCTGCAATCACACATCATTGATGAACCGGTTACCCATACTCGAGCAGTCTGCTCCACTGAAGATTGGCAAGAAATGATGGAGAGTATTAAGCAGGTTGAGATTCATCCAGATGTTCAGGGCTATATTGTGGACGTAGTTAGGGCGATTCGCGCTCAACTTGGAGCGACTGCTCAACTTTCACCCCGAGCTGCATTGTGGCTACAACGGATTTCTCAGAGCCTAACCTGGCTACGGGGAAACAAGGGATATGTCACACCAGATGTTGTTATTGAATTGTTACCATTTATCCTGATTCATAGATGCACCGGAGCTGGACTGTCAAACCAACAACTAACAGGCGCAGTTGCATCAGTAAAGGTTCCTATCTAATGCGTAATCTTGCGACAGTCGCCGTTTTGGCATCTTTGGTTTGCGCAACTGGGTCTGTCGCATCCGAGTCAAACAAACTAAAGTTAACGGTGTTTTTGGCAACTGACTGTCCGATAGCGGGACGAACAGCAAGAACGCTAGCGGCTCAACGCGCAACTCTCGGGAAAAGTAATGTCTCCATCGAGATTGTCTTTCCTAACGCGCATGAACGTAAAGATGTTACTGATAAGTGGATGAGGGAGCATGGTTTAGATGGTATTGGCTATACGCTTTCAAGCGACATCGCTGTACATTACAAGATCCGTACTACTCCTACAGCGCTTCTACTGCGTGGAACATCCGTTCTGTATACCGGCAAGCTAAGTGAACGTGATAATCCGGAAAAACCTGGCATCCTCTATCCCATTCGCGCACTTTCAGCGCTCGCCAATAGAAAATCGTATCAAAAGGCAACTCCTGTTACGGGGTGTCCAATCAGATTACAACCCAACGTGGTATCACCAACAAAGGCTCTCATAGAAACAAGCGAACCTATACCGGTCTCTTGGAATGGGCGGGTAAAGCCCATCATTGAAAAATCGTGTGTTCCATGCCATACGGGTACCGGTGTTGGTCCCGTCAAGCTTATCAGTTATTCTGACGTTTTTGGGATGGCAACAAAGGTATCCGCGTTGGTCTCAAACCGAACGATGCCACCCTGGCAAGCTGAAGATATCGGGAAGTTTCACGATGATCCATCCCTCTCACTCAATGACATACAGACGCTTGATCTATGGTTCAAACGCGGCCTGCCGATTGGAGGCAAGTCTCCGTCTACGGTTCACATACCTGTTCATACTTTTGGTAGCTGGGATATGGGAGCCCCTAGTACTGAAATAAAGATGCCAAAACCCTACCTGACACCCAGCAGTGGCAAAGACCACTATCGGTGTTTCGTCTTCAAAAACATCACGGATCGTGACAGATGGATGAACGGCATTGCGTTTATACCTGGTGTAACACAATCAGTACATCATGTAAGTGCTTTCATTGACACAAGTGGAGCAGCGCGGAAGATGGATGAAGCAGACCCCGGACCTGGATACACGAACCCGACACCAGGAAACGGTCCTGGCTTCAAGGATTACTATGTTATTGGCGGGTGGACACCGGGCCACAAGCCTCGCAAACTACCACCCGGATCCGGTATTCCAATTCCAAAAGGAGCAGATCTCGTCGTAGAAGTTCACTATCATCTCACGGGCAAACAAGAGACAGACAGTACAACAACGGGTTTATATTTTACCGATGACCCTGTTGACAAGCGATATCGGGTTGGAGACGTAGGTACGTACAACATTGCGATCAAGGCAAATGACCCTAAAGGAAAAGCAGAGGCGTCGGCTGTAATTAACTCGAACGTTAGTATTCATTCGATTACACCGCATCTTCACCTGCTTGGGCGAACCATGAAGGTAACTGCGGAACTACCAAACGGCGAACTGATAACGATTATCAACATCCGTAGGTGGGATTTCCGATGGCAGCCGAGCTATCGATTTCTCAAGCCTCTTCAGCTACCACGTGGAACACGCATCGATGTCATTGCGACCTACGACAATACGAGCGCAAATCCCGATAATCCGCATTCACCACCACGTGACATCGTCTGGGGCGAAGGTACTGACGAAGAAATGTGTAGCGTTTTCTTTGGATATACAGATGATGATGAGCATCTCGCAACCATAGGCAAATAAATACTAGGCACTAGACACAGTAAATCAGTTCATCCGGCTAGGGACGGTCAACCTCGTCGATCTGCCGAAAAATACACAGGTCAGGAATGTAAACGAAGACGAAAAAACGAGAGGAACCATACGGAACCTCTCGCGTTACGGGGGTGGCAGGACTCGAACCCACGACACTCGGCTTTGGAGGCCGATGTTCTACCACTGAACTACACCCCCATGATGGGACTGTATCATCTCAAGATACAGTCCCATAAGGAAACTACTCGATGACGCGGGCGACGACGCCTGCTCCAACCGTGTGTCCACCTTCACGGATTGCAAAGCGCAATCCCTGCTCCATAGCGATAGGAGCGATCAGCTCTGCGGAGATCTTGATGTTA
>JBEDDQ010000351.1:0-6005 GCA_041176185.1 Armatimonadota bacterium
GGTGAAGATTACACGGTTTGGCTGCGAACCAATGCCCCGAAGCAGCGAAGGACTGGCAATGTTCTCCTTGGGGCCACCGAGTCCCGCTCGCGCCCGGGGAATATTAATGGCTCCATCGTGGATGGTGAGCCGAAATCCCTTGTCGTCACGTACAGCAATTCCAGTGCCTTTGGGGACTGGTATGCCGTGCACACCGTAGAAACGGTTGAGATTGACCGCATTGTGTACACGCATGGACACTGCTTCTTTGATGGCGGGTGGTTTGTGGGAGCCCCGATGGTCGAGGTTCAGGAAGCACCCGGCGGTCCGTGGAAGGCTCTTGGGCGCTTGCCGGGTTACCCTCAGACGAGCGCCGACCAGCAGCCTCCTCTCACCGATGGACAGGAATTCACCTATAGGCTGCAAACGCCGCTATCGGTTGTCGGGGTTCGTATCAGTGGCACACCGGCCCACGGAACCAACCCAAAGCAGAATTTTTCATCCTGTGCAGAGCTCTCAGCTTACGCGCCAGACCGCAATTTGAAAAAGTAAGGATCGACCATTAATGCGCTATCTTGGACTGTGTTTTGACCATATGCATATGGGGGACTTGCTTCGACTCGTCGCTGATACACCGGGATGCTCGATTGCAGGCATTTACGACGCGGACATCCATAAAATGTCAGCAGCAATAGCCACTCATTCACTCCCGATGGACTGTGTCTATACAGACTTGTCCACTGCGCTGTCTAGCTCTGGAGCAGATGCAGCAATCATCTGTTCAACAACAGCCGAACATGCAAATGTAACCGTGGCTGCATTTGAAGCGGGACTTCATGTGATTTGCGAAAAGCCATTTGCAGCAAATATTGCCGATGCCGATCGCATGATTGACGCATCTGTCAAAGCCGGAAAGACACTTGCCATTAACTGGCCACTTGCCTGGTATCCACCGCATATCACGACGAAACGACTAATCGACGAAGGTGTCATCGGGGATGTTCTAGAGGTCCATTTTTACGATGGTAACCGGGGTCCGCTGCGTCATCTCGCGGATAAAGTCGAAGTTTCTGAAGCAGATGCCACTGAAATGAAGCGCGCATCCTGGTGGTACGACCCGGCCCGCGGGGGCGGAAGCCTCCTCGACTATCTCGGATACGGGACAACACTTGGAACCTGGTTTATGAATGGCCGTGAGCCGCTCAGCGTTACCGCTATTACAGACAATGTCGATACGACATTTGTAGATGAACATGCCATCGTCGTATGTCGGTATGCAAGCGGGCTCTCAAAGTTTGAAACTCGCTGGGGAACGTTCACGGACCCGTGGACCATCCAGCCGCAACCCAAATGCGGCTTTGTCGTCGTTGGATTATCGGGAACGATAAGCAGCTATGACTACGAGGACCACGTTCTTGTACAGACAATGGAGCATCCAGTCCCTACCCCGATTGCGGTTGATAAACTAGCAGCCCCGATGCGGAATATTATCGAGCATTTTGATGCCACTGCCGCATCTGCAGAATCGCTTCACGCGCCGCTTACGCCGCGCATTTGCCGGATTGGACAGAAAATCGTAGACCTCGCTATTGCATCAGCAGCAGCAGGAAGGACTTTGGAATACGTATGAGCAAGCAAGACACCCTCCCCACCGATGACCAATATGCGTTGGTTGCAGCAACAGTAGAAGAAATCGCTGCGCCAGTTCTTCCTTATGCACCGGCGATTATCGACCGTGATGTTCGTATAGCACTCATCGGATGCGGTGGCATTGCAAGCACTCACCTCGCTGCATACCAATCACGTGGATGGAAGGTTGTTGCGTTCTGTGACATCGATAAGAACCGTGCACAGGCGCGGGCAGATCAGTTCTTTCCGGATGCCTTTGTTACAGACAATCCAGAAGAGATCTTTGCTCTAGATGGCTTGGATGCGATTGACATCGCGACGCATACCCGCCACCGTCCACCACTACTTCGACGCGCTATCGAGTGCGGACACCATGTGCTTTCTCAGAAACCCTTTGTCACAGATATCCATGTTGGCGAGGAGCTGATTGCACTTGCCGAAGAAAAAGGTGTGATGCTCTGCGTAAACCAAAATGGCCGCTTTGCACCCCACTTTTCCTATATCCGTGAGCTGGTGACATCCGGGACCCTCGGGACCATCACAGGTATCCATACACAGATTCACTGGAACCACACCTGGATTGCAGGCACGCCGTTTGCACAAATGCGTGACATTATCCTCTATGATTTCGCGATCCATTGGTTTGACTTTGTGGCATCGCTGTTGCCTATCGATGCAGAAGTGACCGTCACTGCATTCCGTGGTGCCCCCCGGGTTGACCTTGCCCTTCCGGCACTCGAAGCAACTGCAGTCGTTGAATGGCCCGGTGGGCGCGCGACGGTATCCTTTGATGCTGGATGCCTATACGGATCAGGGGACTCCACGACCGTAATCGGTACAGACGGTAGCGTGACCAGTACAGGTCCAGATGGTGGGACACAGGAGGTCACGCTCAATCTGGCCGCAGGCCGTGCGAAGCCCGACTTGGTTGGAAAGTGGTTCAACGATGGCTTTGCTGGGACGATGGCCGAACTGCTCGATGCATCCACTCATGGTCGAAAGGCCCGCAACGATGCCGAAGGAAACCTCCGCTCGCTAATGCTGTGCTTTGCCGCTATCGAGAGTGCAGACACCGGGAAACCCGTACAGGTTGGCACGGTAATGCGTCTGCCTGCCGGAGCCATCCCTGAAAATGCATAGCCACATCCTTGTCACGGGCAGCTCCGGTATTGCCGCAGCTGCCGTGCGAAAGGCAGTGACAAATGGAATTGCCGTCACATTTATTGGTGTAAATGGTGTCGAAGTGGCCGAGTTGGCGTCCGAAACGGGTGCAAACGGCCTTGTCTGTGACTTACGGGATGAAAGTGCTGTCGAAAAAGCATTTGCGGCCGTTACTAACATAAATGGTGTCATCCATGTCGCCGGTGGATCGGGTCGCACCTATGGGGATGGTCCGATCACGGATGTCACTCTGGATGCTTGGAAACAGACATTTGATTTGAATCTGACGACGGCGTTTCTCGTGACGCGCGAGGCAATTCGGATGTTCGAGCGAAGCAAAACGAGGGGAAGTATCACGCTGACAGGGACTGCCCTTGCGTTTCATCCGGAGCCGGACCGCTTTGCAACAGCAGCCTATATGGCATCCAAGAGCGCATTTGTGGGCCTTGTAAACCACACGGCCAGTAAATACGCAGAACTTGGTATCCGTGTCAACGCAGTCCTACCCGGGCTTACCCGTACCCCGATGAGTATTCGGGCACAGGAAAACCCCGATATATGTGCGTTTGCCAAGCGGCGCCAGCCGTTGACGCGCGGGTTTGTCGAAGCGGATGCCATCGCGGATGCCCTGTTGTTTTTCGCATCCGATGCCTCAGCAAGTATCACCGGTCAGCTGCTGGCCGTAGATGGCGGATGGTCTCTAGGAGGATTACAGCATGACCCGCAGTAACACATATTCAGACAACTACTTGGACTCCTGTACAGAAATCATCGGGCGTGTTCGTGCTCAAACGGATGCCATCCAACAAGCGGCGGTCTGGTGTAGCGATACGATTCTCGCGGGCCGAATGGTCCACGTGTTTGGAAGCGGTCATAGCCGGATGATGGTTGAGGAAATGTGGCCCAGGTACGGTTCCTTTCCAGGTTGGAATCCCATCGTCGAGCTTTCGCTGTCATTCCACAATCTGGTTGTTGGCGCAAATGGGCAGCGGCAGGCAATGTTTCTGGAAAACGTTTCCGGACTGGCTGAGCAGATCTTGCGCAACTTCGACCTCTCTGCAAGCGACACAGCCATTGTCATCAGTAGCTCCGGCTGTAACGTCGTTCCAATCGAAATGGCAGCAGGTTTCAAGGCAGCTGGCATCAAGGTGATCGCGATTGTGAGCAGCAAACACGCTGAGCCAAGCACGAGCAAGGCCGCATCCGGTCTGAAACTGATGGACTTTGCTGACATCGTCCTCGATACCGGCGCACCAATGGGTGATGCGATGGTCGAGATTGATGGCTTAGAAACGCCTGTTGCCCCAGGTTCAACGGTCGGTGGTGCGATGCTAATCAACTGCATCAAGGCTGAAACAGCGGCACTCCTGACGGCTGCGGGCGCGCCTCCCAAAGTCCTGACTGCAAGTGTTGTGGCTGGCCCTGAGAAGTCGACGATGCTCTTTCAATCTGCCTATGATGAGCATGCACAACGCATCGCTAAGCTCTATGAAAATGTCGGCAATATGCCGGGTAAGTTAGAATAAATTATGTCCACCATCCCCCTCCGTACCACCGTCATCGGCTCCTACCCATTCCCAAGCTGGCTTGAGTTTGCATCCGAGCACTTGGACCAATTCGGCGCAGATGACATAGCGGAAATTCAGAACGATGCCGTTCGCGTCGCCGTTGCTGATCAGGTCTCCGCGGGACTGGATGTCATTTCGGATGGCGAGCAAACCCGTCTGGACTTTAACCTTAGCTTCTACGGCTTTTTGACGGGCATTGAGCTTGAGGGCGACAGTCCACGTCGTTTCGGTCCGCCGGCACACGACCAGCGGGGCCGGCATCACATTGTCTCCCCTCTGCGCGCGGAGCGTGGCCTCGGCGCAGTGGAAGAGTTCTCTCGCCTTAAGCGGATTGCCCCGTCAGGCCCTGTGCTCAAAGCAAGCGTCCCAGGTCCGTACACAATGAGCGGACGTCTGGTCCCCGGGGATGTGTACAAAGACCGCTGGGAAGTAACTGAAGCGCTGCTGCCACTGATTCAGGCTGAGTTGGTGGCGCTTGTTGATGCCGGCTGCACCGAGATTACCGTTGATGAGCCAAGCATGAGCTGCTATGCCCACAAAGAGGATCCCGAGCGATTTGTAGACATCTTCAATCGCACCGTTGCGCCAATCGTGGGAAAGTGTCACCTCTCAACGCATCTCTGCTTCGGAAATTATAAAGCAAGAGCTGTCGGTCCGCGTCAGTATGCCCCGATGTTCCCTGCTTTCCTCGGGATGTCGCTCGATGAAATCCATGTGGAAATGGCCAGTCGGGAGTTTGCTGAGCTCGATGTGATCCGTGCAATAGCCGAAGCAGGAAAGGTAGCGGCGGTCGGAATCATCGATGTCAAGTCGTATTACATCGAGACCGTTGAAGAAGTATCACGCCGAGTGCGGATGTGCCTTGAGCACGCGCCGGCTGAGCAGCTTGCATTTGCCCCTGACTGTGGACTGTCACAGACGGCACGCTGGGCGGCCAGCCGGAAGCTGACGAATATGTGTGCTGGTGTCCACGCGGTTCGCAACGAGCTTGGACGTTAGCCGTGATTGAACCCCTCTATGCAGACGATGCATTCCTCGAGAATATTTCCCAGATGGAAGCACCATCTGGCGACCGGGTTGTCATCGCCTGGCTAGGTCAAAGTGGCTACTTGGTATGTCATAAGGGGTTTCGCTTTATCATCGACCCCTATCTTTCTGACTCCCTCACGCGAAAATACGCTGATACCACCAAGCCTCACAAACGCATTTCAAAGATGGTTGTATCCCCGGAACGTCTTACGGGTATCTCGTTTATCACAAGCTCGCACAACCATACAGACCATCTGGATGGTGAGACATTAGCTGCGCTGACCGGGGCCAATCCGGATGTCAAAATCATTGTTCCAAAGGCAAATCATGCATTTGCCTTAGACCGCTTGACGGTTGCAGGAGTCACTGATGCGGCGAGCCGGACAATTGGAGTTTCGGTTCATGAAACGCTGCTGTTGTCAGACATTCATGGATGCTCAGTATCCGCGGTGCCTGCTGCACATGAAGGGCTTGACACGGATGCAAACGGTGAATATCGCTACCATGGGTACTGTATTACCATCGGTGGCGTGACCATTTATCATAGTGGCGACTGCATCCCCTACGATGGCCTTATTGATGCCGTGTCGCAGTACAAACCAGATATTGCGCTGTTACCCATAAATGGTCGTGACCCAT
>JBEDDQ010000352.1:0-2758 GCA_041176185.1 Armatimonadota bacterium
AAGGCTGAAGCAACCACTGAGAACGTTCTTCTCGGTGATGCAGCCATCAAGGTCACCACGCACGGTATGTACCAAGGCGGGCGAATTGATTTCAAATCGCCTGTTGATCTTGCTGCAGCCATTGCGAATGGACGTACCTACCTTCGTATGATGGCCCGCTTCAATACATCGTCTGGTTCCAAGGTTGGTGGCTTCCCTGGCTCCGGTGGTGGATTCCCAGGTGGTAATGGTGGCGATGGTGGTGGCTTTTCCTCCACTGGTTCGCTCGCGAACACTGCTCCATTTGAGCGGATGCGTTTTATTGCCATCATGGCGAATGGCGACCGCTATGAGCTAGTTCGTCCCCTTGATATGAAGCCGACGGAAGATCCGGATGCATACCTTCCGGTTAGCCTGCCGATTGCAAGCATTTTCAAGTCTGCAAAAAAGCGTGTCGCCGGTGATGGAGCGAAGCTGAAGAGCTTTGTGATCTGCGGAGATAAGTATCAGCAGTTCCAGATTGGTGAAATTCAGGTCGTGACTGACGAAACAGAAATCTCGGTCAATCCGCTGGAAGACCAGATTGCATTCATCAATAATGATGTTGTTTTCTCTGGGGATGCTGAAGCTGGAGACTCCAACCTGAAGTTTTCGTGGGATTGGGATGCCCGTGATGGTATTCAGGAAGACACCGTTGGACGAAGCGTCACCAAAGTATTCACGCGTGCTGGAAAGTACGTCATTACGTTGACTGTCTCCGATGTCGATGGTTTGAAGAAGCCACAGTCGGTCAAACAGGAACTGGATGTCGCAAACTAAGCGAACTCAACAACAGCAGGAAGCCGCCCCGGGGAACCGACGGCGGCTTCCCGCTATTTTGGCTGCCTTACGCCCGAAGCAATGGGTTAAAAATGGCCTCGTTGGTGCCGCAGCGCTGTTTACATCGGACAAGCCCAGAACCCTCAACGATTACATCCCACTGATAGTGGCGATTCTTGTGTTCTGTCTGGTGTCTGGATGTACATACATCATCAATGACATCCGGGATGTCGAGAATGATCGAAAGCATCCAAAAAAGAAACTTCGTCCAATTGCAAGTGGGGCCCTTGAAATCCGCGCGGCGCTCACATTCAGTCTAATTGGAATTGTGATTGGCCTTGCAGCGGCGTTCTGGGTCGGACCCAAATTTCTCGCTGCGACGCTTGCCTACCTAGTCATCACACTTGCGTATTCGCTGTGGCTAAAGCACATCGTAATCCTCGATGTCCTGACACTCGCGGGACTCTTTGTTATTCGTGCGGCAGCAGGGGCATTTGCTATCCAAGTAGGGATGAGCGAGTGGCTCCTCCTTTGCACACTGCTCCTCGCCTTGTTTCTCGGCCTTGCCAAACGACGGGGGGAAGTGTCCGCACATGGCACATCCGGGTCCACAAGAGCGATTCTTCAAGAATACAGCATTCCGATGCTGGATCAGCTCCTTACCATTGCCGCCAGCAGCTGCATCATGGCTTACACCCTCTACAGCTTTTTCTCAGATACGGGGAAGAGTCATCCTTACCTGATGGCGACGATCCCATTTGTGCTCCATGGCATCATGCGCTACCTTTACCTGATTCACAGGCATGGGGTAGGCGAGACGCCAGAGGCTACGCTTATTGAGGATAAACCTCTCGTAGCCACTGTCATCCTTTACGCACTAGCAGCAGGCGTAACCACCATACTCCACTAGCTCCAGGTATCCATTCCCTGAAGCCAGCTCGCTTCCGAAACGACCTTTACTGTCTTAAAGTGCTTCTTGAGATCGGCTAGACAGACACGGGCATCGCCAATGACGACAACCGTTGGCTTTCGGGTACCAAAGACGCTCTGCATGACCCGTTGGACATCGGACGATTCTGCCTTACGAATAGTCTCCAGCGTTGCCGCTATACCTGTTTGGTCAACCGGTAGACCAAATTGTGTTTGCGTGATGAGTCCATCCGCGTACCCACTGGCTGTCGCAAGGTCTCGCGAGAGTGGGCCCGTCAGCGCAGAGCGGCGAATCGAAAGCTCATCGGATGGAACCGGCTGTTTCATCATGCGGTCAAGCTGGGCCACAAGGATTTCCGCGACTGTTGCAGCAGCATCCAGGCGGGTCTGTGCAGATAGCGTAATCACGCCCGCGCCCTTTCGCTCACTGATTCCGGAGAATGCACCGTACGCCAGGCCACGCTGGATACGAATCTCCTTGTTTAAGCGTGCACTATACCCGCCTCCAAGAATACTGTTTGCCAGCATCAGGATTGGCCAGCGCTTATCGCTGCGGGTAACACCAGGAGCCGCCGCCATAACCGCAGCTTGACCCGCATCGCGTTTATCAATCAGGAGAATGATTGGTTTCTCAACATTGGGCTTTGGAGTGCTAACCGGGATGCTGACATCCGCCATGTCGAGCCATCGTGCCGCACTGACGTCACTCTTAATGGCTACCGGTACATCACCAGTGAGCACAAGTGTCGTATTGCGTCCTGTGAAGTACGTCGCGTGAAACGCCTTGAGGTCGCGTTGCCGGATGCGTGTAAGGGATTTCAGAGTTCCACCTACGGGGCGACCGTAGCCCTGTTTTCCATAGATGGAACGGTTGATCGCTAGGCGTGCAAGCGTTCCCGGACGCCCAAGCTCCACTTTGAGATTGTCGAGGAGTTCTGTACGTTTTTTGTCCAGCTCAACTTCCGGGAATGTAGACCGCTGTGTAAGGTCTGCTAGGAGCTCCAGAGCGAGGCCCGCACGGGTACTTGGA
>JBEDDQ010000353.1:0-4471 GCA_041176185.1 Armatimonadota bacterium
GATCAGCACAATGCGTATTACTACAATGAGCGCAATCCGCTTGAGGTGGATGTGCTGATCATCGATGAAGTCTCGATGCTCGATGCAGGCCTCATGGATGCGGTGTTGCGCGCGATGCCACCGGAGGCGTGTCTGATTCTTGTGGGAGATCCGAACCAGCTGCCTAGTGTGGAAGCGGGTAGTGTGTTACAGGACCTGATGACCTTGCAGGCAGACCTCGGCGACTTGAACCCCATTGTGACGCTAAAGCGGAACCAGCGTGCGACATCCGAGTTATCCGCAATTGCCGATACAGCACTTGCAGGGGATGCCGCATCCGCGCGGCAATTGCTGGGCGGGCGCTTACGCAATGAAGTGGCTCTTCATGGCGGCCTTCGCAACATGGATGAAATGCAAAAGCGCTACGCACATTTTCGTCCACAGATGGCCACACCGATGCGGTTCACAAGTACTTTTGAACTCCTCGATGCGGCCCCATCGCTCTTCCGTGAGCTCAGTGCGTGGCAGATAATCTGTCCACTACGGCGTCAGGTTCATGTCATAAACAAGCAGTTTGAGAACATTGCACACCCGGATGGCATCACACCAATCATTATCACCCGTAACAACTATGCCCTTGACCTCATGAATGGCGAGATTGGTTTTAGCGCTTGGGTTGGCGATGAGCTCTACGCGGTATTTGAACCAATGCTTACGACGACCAAGGATGGACAGCTGGTTGTGGGGGCGACGCGGCTGTTGCCCTACGCATCCCTGACCGATATCGACACGGCATATGCGATCACGGTCCATAAGTCACAGGGAAGTGAGTGGGGAACAGTCGATGTCGTCCTTCCAACAGAAGCCAACCGACTTTGCACAAGAGAGCTGCTATACACGGCAGTGACGCGTGCACGCAAGGACATTTCCGTATTGGGAAGCACATCTGTTTTCGATGCCGCACTTTCGACCCAGATTTTCCGCGACTCTAATCTTGGGAATCGCCTGACGATGGCACTTCGAAACCTCGCAACGTGACCGATTTAGTCCTCGACCTGCAGGTTGTCAAGCAGCCCCTCCGGGCGTTGATGTATGAAAAGCTGGTATTGAAGCACCTCTTTGGCATCGGCATTAGTCATCTGTGTGCGCCTGAAACCGCGGGCATCCGGGTTTTTACGTATCACAGGAATGGAAACATCCGAACCATTCTCGGAGTGATTGGATTCCTGGTGATCGTCGAAGGCATTGCCATCGACTTCTTCGTCGCGACCAAATCCACAATGGCTGCGATCATCCTTGCGCTGTTTCATCTAGCGATGCTTCTTTACTCGATTGCGTTGATAAAAGCATCCCGGCAAAGACCAATATGCATGTCAGATGATGGCATCCTTGTGAGGACATCCCTGCTGTATTGCTGCTGGATACCAAAGTCTACTTTGAAATATGTGCGTGTTCTCGACAAGGAAGTTGAGCGTGTCAACGCGCCAAATGTCCTCTGGTGTGCTCTTGGTGATCAGCCTAATGTGATGATTGAACTGATCAATCCACAAGAAGCTGTGCTTCCGTTTGGCATTATACGGAGGGTGGACTGCTTGTATCTCTATCTTGATTCGCCGGCGGAATTCTCAAACGCCAGCCGGTACGTAGAGGCACCCGACCAAATCGTGATGTAAATATCGCTAATTCCATCGGCATTTCGTGTTCATTACGCAACTCGCTACCGTCTTCCCTGTTAATTTCTCGTAGAATCGCAGTGAATATGCCTGAAGCGACATCCTCTAAGTCATCCAGCAGTCGGTCACACCGAAGCAGTCGTAACCATCAACGCACTTCGGTAATCGAGAAGTACCTCGCTGGAATCCTCCTGTTGGTCGTTCTCCTGGCATCCGGGCTTGCAGAAATGCCCTGGATACCAAACCCTTGGCCGGTGCGTATCCTTCAGGGCACACTCCTTGGCGCCTGGTTTGTCGTCATCGCGGTTGCGACGTTTCAGGAACGCTTCCAGACGATGCTCCTTCGTGGGCCGACACCTTGGATGCTTGCGCTGACTGCATGGCATTTCTACGGCATCCTCAACGCACCAGATTCCAAGTGGGCTCTCGCGCGCTGTCTGCTGGTCCTCATCGGTCTCGCCGTTTACATCGTCGCCGGTTACGGACTAAAGTCAGACACCATCCGCTGGGTAGCCACCGTTTCCATCGGAATCGGAGTTGCACAATCCCTGCTTGGTTTTGCCCAGTTCGGTCAGGACCAGTCGGCATCCCGTGGAGCTATCTTTGCATCTTTTGGCAACCATGAATCCCTTGGCTCCTTCCTGTTGATTCTCATCCCACCTGCGATTGCTCTTGCGCTCCAGCCACGTCTTGAATTCAAGACCCGTCTCTATTCCCAAGCGGCGGCCGTTGTTCTCGTTGGAGCGCTGCTGATTGCACGAACACGCTCCGCGTGGATTGGTCTCGTTGCTGGCGCCATCATGATGGCAGTCCTCGCGGCAAAAGAAGGCCATATCCGTATCGACCGAAACCGCAAACATGACCTTGTCGGTCCAGCGGCTGTCGTGGCCGCGGGGTTGATTGTGTTTGTTGTCATCGGTGAGCTGATGCCACTTCTCGGCGAAAGGGCATCGACTTTTCAGTTTCTAAAAGATGACACATCGTTCATTGACCGCCTCAATCAGTGGCGTGGTGCTGTCCTCGCCACGGGTGAGCGACCATTCACCGGATGGGGAACGGGCTCGTGGCCTATTCTTCAGAGCTGGTGGACGCATACTGCGGATGAGCCATTTACGGTAACCCGCGTCGGGACGGGGCACTCAAACCTGGCACATAACGTCTGGGTACAGACAGCCGCCGAGCTTGGAGTTACAGGGCTTGCGCTGTACGCCGGGATGTTTATCTCGCTTATGAAGTCAGTGATTCAGCGGCTGCCGGATATGAGTGAGCGAAACCATCACCACCGCAAGGCGCTCGCGATGGGTGCTGTCTGTGCGGTGTTTGCATCTATTGTGGATGGCCTTGGCAGCCCGGCACACGTCTTCCCTGGCGTTCTGATTCAGCTGTGGTTCTGGATGGGAGTTGGCGTGGGAGCATGTCGTGAGCATGATGTTGCTCCAGAGGCGCTTCTTCCTGCGAAGCCAGTCACACACATAACGACGGCCATCATTGCAGCTGTGATTGGATGCATCCCTTTGGCATTCGTCTACCGTCTCAATCAAGGGCAGGCGCGTATCAAGCCTCCAACGGTTGAGATTGTTGTTGAAACCGTTAAGCGTCCTGATGGCAAGCAGGGGGTGCAGGCCATTGCCGTCGTGACAAACCCGGATGGTACCGATCGCGTGAGCGCACCCGGTATTGAGTGGGCGGCTACCGGTCTTACTAATGTTGGGCAGTCGGCAATAGATGTGGATGGTGGCGGAGTTCGCAGTGTCCTGACGGGAATCCCGCAGCCTGGTGTGCAGCCAGTTCTGTATGCAAAGTGGCGGGATGAAACAGGACGAATCATCTCCGCGCACAACCCGTAAAGCTAGCTATCAGGAAGCTGGCTGCGGTCCAAGCTCCACGAGGTAGAGAGTACGCATCGAGTCTTCCACATCGCGTTTGCCACGTATCATCCCAAGCTCGGACAAGTACTGCTCGAGTGCCGGCTGAGTGTAATCTGTAAATGTGCGTGATCGGGCTGTCCCGAGGCGTTTTGCCTGCGGGTCATCCGATGGCACCCATTCCAGAATCAGGTGGCGTGTGCCCTTTGTCAGCGTTTGGAGCACTTCCCGTAACGGGATTCCAGCGGCGAGACAGAGGTGGTGAATCAGCGCGAGGGCCATTACGGTGTCTGCTTCAAGTCGCGAAAACCAACTCGGGCGCTCGGTGCCATGCAACCCAATCCCGGGGCTTGGCGCCAAAACATCCATCCGAACCGTCTGGATTCCTGACGTATCCTGATGATGCTTAACTGTACGCGCATACAGCTGCTCAGCCGCCATCGTGTCAGGCTCAACTGCGAGGACAACATCGGAGAACTCCGCAGCAAGCCTGCTGTAACGCCCCGCATTCGCTCCGTAGTCAACCGTCACACGACCGGAGATTGCCTTCAGCCAACCGGAAATAATCCGTTCCTTGCTCGCCCGGGCCTTGTCTGAGTAGCCATCTTCCGCATCGTAGCCACCCCACTGAGACCGACTCGCCTCAATCTTCGGACCATTGGCTACGACTAAGCCGCGGAGGCTGTCCAGCAAACCGAGCAGCTGATTCTTACTGAGGGACCCCGCCGTAGCCGTTCCTGTTGGTCTATAGCCTGCTGAACGCGTCGCTTTGGCATGCATATGGATGTGGGCAATGATTCCCGGGTTCAGCCATGATGTCTTTGGCAACAGTGCGGATGCGAGATCTAGCGGGATGCCATCCGGGGCCTGAAGGAGTAACCCGGCCATACGGGAGTCAAATGCGTGCATCAAGACCAGAGGAGCCAGGAAATGTCGGCAAAACTGACCATACCC
>JBEDDQ010000354.1:0-9946 GCA_041176185.1 Armatimonadota bacterium
GGGACCGTAAGACGGGCAGGATTGACCACAAGGTTGCGGAGTCCTGGAGACCTTTTGATATCCGCGAGCGGCTTGAAAAGAACTGGAAGTCCCTCGGGCCAAAGCTTGCCGGAAAGCTACACGTCTACACGGGCGGCCTTGACACCTTCTATCTTGAGGGTGCGGTTGTGCGCCTCAAAGATACGCTGATGCGCCTCGGCTCGGATGCGGCCATCGAAGTTGTTCCCGGCAAGGACCATGGTTCGGTCATGGATCCCCAAATGCGTAAACGCATTGCGGATGAAATCGCTGCCGCAGCACGTAAGGCGGGAGTTTAGGCCGTGCACTTCCCGGAGCTGCATAGGCACTTGGGTGGCGCCACGCATCCAAGAATCCTCTGGGGCTACATCGAAAAGCAGAGCAGTGACCTTGCGGTTCGCCTGATGGCACGCTACGGCGATTATTCACGTTTTCGGCATGAGTTTGAGCGGCCATTTCGTGATCTTGCTGATTATCTGAGCGTTCATCATTTAGTGGAGGAGCTGCAGGCTGAGGATGTCGGCTATTTCGCACACCGTGCGGTGCGCGGAGCGAGTGTGTTTGAAGCTGTGGATGTCCTTGAGCTGCGCTTTAATCCGTACAAGCGGACGCGGGCTGGCCTCTCTGAGGATGACCGGCTTGCGGATATGTCCCGCGTCGTTGATGACATCACAATGGCTGTCCAAACCGACTTTCCGATTCGTACTGCGTTTATTTTGTGCATGGACCGTGGGTTTTCCCCAGCCCGAAACAAGGCAATTATTGACCTTGCGAAGGTGCATCCAACCTGCGTTGCCGTTGACATCGCGGGGCCGTACCAAGCGGGTGGTCCCACAATCTCCGAGTGGGTAGAGCTGTTCCGCTACGCCCGCGAAGCGGGACTTTCGACAACGGCACATATGGCGGAGTCTGACCCACTCGATGTCCATCCAGAGCTGTTTCCGTATCTCAACCGGATTGGTCATGGAATTCAGCTTGGCTTGCATCATGAACACCACCTCGCTGAACTGGCAGAGCGTGGGATTACGCTGGAAGTGTGCCCGATGACCTATCTCCGTACGAATACGATTTCGGATGTCAGTGAGCTCAAGCCAGTCTTTGACCGCTGCCGGGCATCGGGTGTCCGTATCGCGATTTGTACCGATAACCCTGCCTTGCACGGCGAGAGTGGGCGTTTGGTGAATGAATATGAGCGCCTCGTGCGCGCTGGGGTGATTCACTTTAATGACATCTTGGAGCTCGCGGATGCCGGCTATGCCGCAGCTTTTACGCATATAGCTTAAACTGGCATTACGTGAACTGAGTTAACCGCGGTTAATCAACTTCTTGTGGATTACGCAAATAGTTGTGGGCGTAAGTATCTGATTACTTTCTCACATTACCGATGTCTTGGCTAATGGCAACTGACTTCGGTTCGGATGGCTTCCCGGCTACATCCGACCTACAACATCCTGAAAAACAAAAATCGTACGCTCAACACTTTGATTGGCTGTGTCGTAGCTGGGCGATTGCCGGCGTCTTTCACTTCTTGACATTCCACGACTGGCGGTGGAAGGGACTATCAGGGGCAATCCTGATTGGGCTTGCACTGATGGTTATTCGCCGTCCGCTGCCAATCACATTTGCTTTGTTTCTTGCCACTGATATCTTCGCCGTGGCGAGTCGGATGGGGCCTGTCCCGAACCACATCCTGTTTTCATTGGTCATGAACGCTGTGATGCTAGTGGTGCTGATTGGAGTGCTCATTACGGAGAAGCGTGCACCGAACGTGGATGCACGAGGTATGTGGGTGACGATTGTTGCACCTATGGTGCGGATGTCTGTTGCGATTCTGTACTTCTTTACGGTTTTTCACAAAATCAACCGTGCGTATTTCAACCCGGATGTCAGCTGCGCATCCACAATGCTGCATGAAATTGGAGGGCTGTATCCGATCATCCCCAGTGGTGTCTTTGCGGACAACTTGGCGATTTACGGGACACTCCTAATTGAGGGATTGATTCCAATCCTAATGTTTATTCCCCGGACACGGTTGGCTGGTGGGGTGCTTGCACTTGGCTTTCACGTGATGTTGTCATTGCATCCACACCCAGGTATCTACAGCTTTACTGCAACCATTGTTGCGCTCCTCAGCTGGTTCATCCCATCAAGGTTTTTCACCACTATCCAACCTGCACCACAGGCTCTCAAGACACTTCATATCCTTTGGATTATGACCTGCACCACGGTTACCGCCGCGCTCTTGGTCGGGGCCGTCCCAGGTCTCAAGAGCATCGTTGCACAGGCCGGAACGATCGGATTTTCGATTGGCTACTACGGAATCTTGGTCTATTCTGCAGCGATTGGTGTGGCGTTTTTATTGCACGGTTGGCGAAATCACGCAGTTCTTGCCGGACCTTACATTGCAGCTGGATCTTTATCAAAGCAGCTAATGTTTTCGTGCCCGCTCTGTGCTTTGCTTGTCCTCATCGGGATGCAGCCATACCTTGGCTTGCGGACACGGATGTGTTTCTCGATGTTTAGTAACCTCCAGACGGAGGGTGGTGTTGCGAATCACTTACTGATTCCGGATGCGCTGCAGCAGACCATGTGGCAACAGGAGCTCGCAAGTGTGGTTACATCCGATGACCCAGGCTTGGACACAATCGCCAATCGCCACCACCGCATTCCAATTCTTGAGCTTTCCCGTCGTATCAGGGAGAGCAAAGCAGGCTATTCCACGATGTTCCTCTATAAAGGGAAAGAGTACACCTGCCTGTCCGGTGACACCGAGAGCATGAACGTTCTTCCTGAAATCAACGCACTTGGCCGCCGCTACCTCTATTTCCGCTCTGTCGGACCAGATCCGGCGACGGTTCCGTGTCAGTGGTAGCTACGCATCTTCTTAGGTTAAGCTTCATCTAATTCAAGCAATGCACTGATATCTAGCTGAGGCAACTACTGCACATCTGTGTGTTTCAGCATGCCTGTTGCGGTGTTTATACGTCTGTCAATCCATGAAGTCGACCGCATTATCGAATTTTGCCTGAATTGCCATACAATGCTTCGATGGGCTGCCGGATACAGGTTGGCCTGAGGGAAAGGACATTTCATGCTGAATCTGGCCAAACTCTGGGAACGTACATTTACTAAATCCTGGGAAAAGCACATCCCCGGAGGGTACCTGACACTTTCGACGCGCGGCGGCTACGCTGCGCTTTCCATCGCTGGCAACCTCGATGCGAACAACGCCCCTATGGTCGAGGCTGAGCTTGAGGCAATCCTCGCTACCGAGCCCGACCTTCTCGTGTTTGATCTCGCTGAGCTGAAATACGTGACATCGATGGGCTTCCGCCTTTTCCTGATGGCCCAGAAGGCACAGCGAAAGCACCGCGGACAGACATCCTTCCTAAACCTCCAGCCGCAGATTCAGGAAGTCTTCAAGATTATGGGCAGCCTCCCGGATGTACGGATGTTTGGCTCCATCGATGAGCTCGAAGCTTTTGTAATCGAAGAGCTTGATGAGCAGCTCGACCGTGCGCAAAAGAGCGCTGTTCAGCCGGAATAGCCTGTCCCTCGGAAAGGAACGGTAGCCCTGCAAATGGAGCTTTCATTCAACAAGGTTTGGGAGAGAGAAACATCCGGTGGGAGCATCGCCCTCTGGGTTCGCGGAGACAACTATGCCCTGCATATCTCCGGTACCCTTGATGCTGCATCCACCGATGTCGTTTCCCCGTCGCTCGAGTCTATTCTGGAACAACATCCAAAAGAGCTGATCTTTGACCTTGCTGAGCTGAAGTACCTGACATCAATGGGCTACCGTCTCTTCCTGATAGCCATCAAGCGTCAGAAGGAACATGGCGGAACCGTTTCGTTCATCCACCTCCAGCCTCAGATTCAAGAAGTGTTCACCATCATGGGCTCGCTTAATGACTTGCAGGTCTTCGCGGATGTCGCGGAGCTCGATCACTACCTCCTCGCGCGACAGCATGCAGTAGAGCAGGGCGAATAGCCCGTATTTATAGGGTGCGTAACGTCGGCACCCAGCCTCAGCTCAATAAACACTGTCGATTCATTCTTCATGTCCAACTTTTTTGATCTCTTCAAACGCCTAATCCTTGGCCTCGCACTCATCGCAGGAGCCGCCGGGATCCTGCTCTGGTCCGATCTTGAATCGCGTATCGGGGCTAAATCTGCATCCGGGATTAAACGCATCGCAATCGTGCAAAATGCCAGCCAGCCCATCTTGGAGGATGGTTTTGCAGGCATGATTGAGTCACTCAAGACCCGCGGCTACACGGATGGCCAAAACATCACGATCAAACGCTTTAACGCCGAACAGGACATTGGGACCGCAAACTCCATTGCCAAGGAAGTGACCAGCGGCTCGTACGACATGATCATCTCGATGACAACCGTGTCGCTCCAGACCATCGCAAGTGCCAACAAAACCGGAAAAAAAGTCGATCACATCTATGGTTTTGTCTCAAACCCTCCCGGGGCCGGTGTCGGAATCGATCCTAAGGACCTCTCCATTCATCCCCCTTACATGGCGGGTTATGGAACTATGCAGCCGATTAAGGAAGCATTTGAGCTCATCAAGAAGATGAATCCCGGTCTGACCAAGCTTGGGCTGGTCTGGAACTCAGCCGAAGCTAACTCTGTCTCGCAGACCAACTTTGCCCGCAAAGTTGCTCCGACATTCGGCATCACCCTGATGGAAGCAAATGCCGAGAACAGTACGGCCGTCTCGGATGCGGCAGCATCCCTGGTTTCGCGGGGCGTTGAGGCCATTTGGATTAGCGGGGATGTCACCGTACTCGTCGCTGCGGATTCCGTCATCGAAGCCGCGCGTCGCGGCCGAATCCCCGTCATCACTGTGATTCCACCCATTGTCAAGAAGGGCTCCCTTCTCGATATTGGTGGAAATTACACGATGGTTGGCCGGGCGATGGGGATGCGTGCCGCTGATATTCTCGATGGCCACCGCCCTAGCGAGTATCGTGCAGAGTTTTATGAGCCAAAAACTATCACCATTAACAAAAAGGCTCTCAAAGGGCTTAAGGGTAACTGGTCAATTCCTGCGGAGCTCGAAAAGCGCGCAAGCCTGATCATCGATGACGCCGGTGAACACAAAATTAAGCAACCTGAGGATTTGCCGACGGATGCAACAAAGCCAGAGGAATGGAAGAACTCCGGGACGACGAAAGCAGCAACTGAAAAGATGTTCAAAGTCCGGCTGGTTCAGTTCACGGATACTCCATTGTGTGAGATTGACCAAAAGGGGATTATCGAAGGCCTGCGCCAATCTGGCATCGTAGAAGGCAAAAACCTTGAGCTCAAAGTCCGAAATGCTCAGGGCGACATGGCGACACTCCAAACAGCGATGACGGCATCTCTTGCTGAAAATCCGGATGTTCTGATCACAAGCACCACACCTGCCTTAATCAGCGCTGTGCAACGCAGCTCCCCAAAAGACAAAATTGTGTTTTCCCTGATTGCAAATCCCATCATTGCAAAGGCTGGGACATCCGACACCGACCATCGTCCAAATTTGACCGGAACCTATGTTCCCCAACCAAGTGCTGAGGCGCTGGATATTCTCATTAAGCTGCGCCCAGGCCTGAAGAAAATCGGCACACTTTACACACCCGCAGAAGCCAATTCGGTCTTCTATCGCGATACATTGGCCAAGCTTGCAAAGGAACGGAATATCGAGCTTATATCCATCGGGTGTTCAAGCTCATCCGAAGTCGCCGATGCTGCACTTGCCCTCTGTGCAAAAAAGCCGGATGTAATCACTCAACTTGTGGATAATCAGACGACGGCGAGCTTTACCAGTATTAGCAATGCGGCAAAAGCAACCAAGACGCCACTGATGTCCTTTGGAGTAACCCGGAAAGACCAGGGCGTCTTCCTAACTGTATGTCGCGATTGGTACATTGCTGGAATTGAGAGTGGGAAACTGGCTGCCCGCGTGGCAAATGGGGAGCCACCGGCAAATATCCCATTCAAATTTGTCCCAAATATTCAAACGACAATCAACCTGCCAAATGCCCGCTATTATGGCATCCAGGTGAGCGACGCATTTATAAAGTCCTGTCAGGAAGTCATCAGGTAACCTGGATGCAGATAACACGTAACACACACGATGCCTACATCATCCTTGCTCTGAATGGCCGCCTGGATGGCAGCTCTGCGGACACACTGGCCGAAGCGATTGAAGCCGCGATTCAAGATGGTAACCACCAAATCCGGTTGGATTGTGAAGCCGTTGAGTTCATCAGCTCCGTTGGTATCCGCACCCTCTTGCGCTTCTATAAACAGCTCAAAAGCGTCGGTGGACAGCTGGCACTCAGCGCAGTCTCACATGGCGTCAACGATGTCATCCGCCTCGCTGGCCTCGCCGACTTTCTCCTCGACAACGCACGCGATAACATCGATCGCCTAAATGCTGCACTCCGCTCCGCTGCACCCCGCCAGCTAGGTAATTTTGAATTCAATGTTCACGCAACAAGCGACATCCCGGTTGTGATGCACGCTGTCGGTGATCCGCAAAAGCTAGGCAGCGTTCAGGATGAGCTCCGCCCCGTGATGCTGCCCCGCCACACACACGCGGTCGGACTTGGCTGCCTTACGGACCCGACATCCGATGACGCATCCCGGCTGGGAGAAGTCATCGCTACAGATGGCATCGCAATCGCATGGCATACCAATGGGGATGTTCGTCCGGATGATGTCGTTCTAACGGGAGATCTCGTTCCTACGGTTACGTTTCACTCCGGGCTGATTGTGAATGGTGAATATGGCACGATGGCGACGCTGGAACCGCTGCCGGATGCTCCTCATGCGACGCCGCTCTCAGATGTCGTGATGAATCTCATGGACCTCACGGAATCCGATGCTGTTGCCTTCACCCTGCTGGTCGAAATCAATGGCATCGTTGGCGCCGCTATCCGGCGCTCGCCAGCCGTGTTGACTGCGGAGCCATTTGCCTTCCCGGCCGTACGCGACAATGTGATGTTTACGACGGAGCGCTCCGCAACGCGGGAAGTGGCATTGGTTTCCGGAGTCGCAAGCCGAAAGTGCTGCGGTCCAATCAATCTCTACATGCGCCCGCTGAGCCAGGAAAACACGATGGGGCATATCCACGCCGCTGTCTTCCCATACCGGCCGGTGCCAAAGGGGATGCTAGCGATTCATCCGACCGTGAGCGAAATACTGGATGCCGACCGGCCGACCGCGGTGTTCCACTGCATCGTGGATGACCGTGAATTCGATGGCATCGGCGAAACAGAAGTCATTCGGGGCGCGGTCTGGGTTTCACCCGTTTCTCTGGATGAATCGACCGTTGGGGGTGCACGAAGATGAGCCTCTTCCTTGGAGCCATGACCATTGGGCTCATCCTCTCGCTCCTTGCGCTGGGCGTTTACATGTCCTTCCGCGTCTTTAAGTTTCCCGATATCACTGCCGAAGGCTCTGTGACATTTGGTGCCGCCGTCTCAGCAGTTCTGCTCCTCAAGGGTGTCAATCCCGGTGTTTCGCTGGTTGCTGCGTTTGCCGCAGGTGCGCTCGCGGGAGCTATCACCGGCATCCTGCACACAAAGTGCAAAATCAATGAGCTGCTTGCGGGCATTCTTGTGATGACTGCGCTTTATTCTGTGAACCTGCACGTGATGGGAAAGAGCAACATCCCGCTTGTGGATGCAAAATCCACCGGCACCGTTGCAGAGAGTCTTGGAGCCTGGCTTTTTGGCCAATCCACTGACATTAACTGGTTTGGATGGGAAGTCAGTATTCGGGATGCCGGGATGCTGGTCTCGATGTTTGCGGTCGTAGCTGCAGCGGCATTTATTCTCCTTGTGTTCTTCCGGACAAACCTCGGGACCGCGATCCGGGCTACGGGCGACAACCCACAGATGATTCGTGCTCTGGGCGTGGATGTCGACATCATGATGATCCTTGGCCTCGCGATTTCCAATGGCCTGATCGCACTCGCAGGGGCTCTGCTTGCGCAGTATCAAGGCTTTGCGGATGTCCAAATGGGCATCGGAATGATGGTCTGGGGTCTGGCATCCGTGATTATCGGCGAAGCCCTCGTTGGCTCTAATAAGCAGGGCCTGGTCGTTACCGGGACGATTATGGGCAGCGTCCTCTTCCGCCTCCTGGTTGCGATTGCGCTTCGCTGGGGACTCAATCCAAATGACCTCAAGCTCATCACGGCCGTCTTTGTCTTCGCCGCGCTTGTTGGACCAACAATGGCTCGCAGCCTCATGAAACAAGGCGGAAATCAATCATCTGGAAGGACAGTCTGACATGCTCGAAATCACGAACATCCACAAAACCTTCCACCCCGGCAGCATCAATGAAGTCTTCGCACTGCAGGATGTGTCCCTCACCCTTTCGGAAGGCGACTTTCTCATCATCATTGGGACGAATGGCTCCGGTAAATCCACATTGCTGAATGCCGTCGCTGGCTCGTTCATCACCGATCAAGGCAAGATCAGCCTAAGTGGTCAAGACATCACCAAGTGGCCCGAGCACAAGCGCGCATCGCTGATTGGTCGTGTTTTCCAGAACCCGTTCAGCGGCACTGCACCCACGATGACGATTGCGGAAAACCTCTCGCTCGCGGCGCGGCGCGGCAAGCCACGTGGTTTTGGCTGGGCACTCGACAAACAGCTCCAGAGCGAGCTGCGGGACCGTATCCGCACCCTGAACATGGGCCTTGAGGACCGCCTCGGAAATGCGATCGGCAGTCTTTCAGGTGGACAGCGACAGGCGCTTACATTGCTCATGGCGAGCTGGCTCAAGCCAGATCTCCTCCTCCTCGATGAGCACACAGCGGCACTTGACCCGAAAAGTGCTGATCAGGTGATTCGCCTGACAAAGGAAATTGTCGAGAAAGATCGGCTGACGACATTGATGGTCACCCACTCGATGCAGCAGGCGGTGCACCTCGGTAATCGCATCATCATGATGCACAAGGGACAGATTCTTCACGACTTCAAGGGAGCATCACGTCAAGGAATCCGCTCGGAGGATCTGCTACATCGCTTTGAGGAAGTCCGACGGCGGGAGCAAGTAGATGTTCGCGTCGCAGAGCTCCTGCAGAGGATGTATGTCTAATACACAGGAGGTGCTGGCAATCACCTCTGTGCGCCGAAATGTTGCACTCTGGTTTTTGGCCGTCAGCACACTCCTGCTTTTGGCTGGTATCCTCGGATTTCAACGCCTCCGGGGTGAAATGGTGCGCATCGCCGCTGGCTCTGAGCAGGCTGCGATTGATTCAGTGGTTGAGCAGCTCACCACTGCTGATGCTATTTACCGCCAGCTGACCACCGCAAGCAGGAAAGTCCTCGAGGCTGAGGCCACACGTTACGGGGCGGCATCGGTGAACGGAACCGCATCCATCATCGGAAAAACTGTTCCAAACCTCACCTTTGGCACGCGCAGTATGGTGGCCGATTACACGGTTGTCGATTCGATTAAGGCCCGGATGGGCGGGACGGCGACGCTGTTTGTTCGCGCTGGATCGGATTATGTGCGGGTTGCGACCAATGTCATCAAAGCGGATGGCAGTCGCGCTATAGGCACGGTACTCGACCCCAAAGGACCCGCCTACGCCGCAATCTCCCGCGGGAATACGTTCACTGGTGTGGTCGACATTTTGGGAGTTCCCTATTTCACCAGCTATGCGCCAATCCGCAACGCGGCAAATCAGGTAATCGGAGTCTATTACACCGGCTACAAAATCGAGACGCTTGCGGGAGTTGGAGAAGGCATCGGGAGCATCCACATCCTTGACAATGGCTTTGTCGCTCTCCTCGACCGCAAGGACACCATTCTCTTTTCCAGCAACCACGCACCTATTAAGACCGTTGAACGCGCCGCGGCTGAGAGCGCCGGGCATGCTCCAACAGATGTCACCAAAACCGCAGGTCACCTC
>JBEDDQ010000355.1:0-4995 GCA_041176185.1 Armatimonadota bacterium
TCCAGATAGTGGATCAATGATGCCATCCTCGACCATCGAGGCTTTCAGCGCAATGAGCTGTTCTGATGAACCTGTAAAGAGGCCTACAGTGTCCGGTTGACAGAGTGCGATGACTTGATCCAACCAGCGATCCAACGGCTCGACTCCCAGCATTGCACGGTCCCTCCATACAGACACAACAAACTAAGACTGTCTACATTTTTAGTGCAGTCCTACAACACATTCATACCCGATTTTCACATTTCTGGTTCCACCGGAGTCTTGAGAACTCACTTTATGTCGAGCTTTGTTCCGCTCGTGTTAGTTCGATTCGTGAAGCGTAACTCTAACGGGATCAAGTCGGTGGCTGTTTTAGATGCACTACATGCACAGTCATCGCAGGTTGACTTCTTCGTGAAGAGCTTATAAACACGGCGACATATCGTAATACACGCCCAGGTTACGACGGCGTAGGCAATCCAGTCGTACATCACGAATTGGCAGCCAAGACGATGGCTCTGACGATAAACGCCATAATCCATGCGAGGATCAGGTACGACGTCGTTTGTAAAAGGGGCCATTTCCAGCCATTTGTCTCGCGTCGCATGATGGCAAACGTGCTCATACATTGTTGGGCAAACGCAAAAAATGCAAGAAGCGCGGCACCAGTACCGATGTCGTATGCAGGCAAGCCTGTAAGCGGATCGGTTTGTGCCCGCATCCTAGCTCCGACAGCAACCCCCAAGTGGTCGTCATCATCGCTTGCATCCACATTGTAAATCGCGCCCATAGCGGCAACAAAAACTTCCCGTGCTGCTACACTGGCGAACAATCCGATTCCAATTTTCCAGTCCATCCCAAGTGGCTTTAGAACAGGCTCAACAAGCGTACCTACACGTCCCGCGTATGTCGAACGCTCATATTCCTTTGGAGATTTACCTTGTATCTTTGGATGGCTGCTCAAGAACCAAAGTGCGATTGATATAGCAAGAATCATGGTCCCGGCACGTTGTATAAAGAGCCACGCCTGGTCCAGCGATTCCCGGACTATCCGCCCCAGACGCGGGATTTTGTATGCTGGCAGCTCAAGCATAAACGTACTTGGAGCAGATTTCATCGCCGTGCGTGAAAGGATTGCAGCAACGATAAATGACATCGCTATACCGGCCACAAACAGCGCGACCATACAGAGAGCCCGACCATCAATGGATCCGACGCCAAGGCTGATCCTCCAAGTCGCTGGAATGAAGGCAGCGATTAGCATTGTGTAGACCGGAATACGTGCGGTACAGGGAATCAGCGGAATTACAAACATTGTGACCAAGCGTTCCCGCCCAGATTCAATTGTTCGCGTCGCCATGATTCCAGGCACTGCACACGCGAAGCTTGAGAGCATCGGTATAAATGACTTACCGTGCAGTCCCACGCGGTACATAAATCGATCCAGGAGAAAGGCTCCACGTGCGAGGTAGCCGGAATCTTCCAGCAGACCAAGCAAGAACAGCAGCGTCAATATCTGCGGTAGGAAGACCAAGGTATTGCCGACACCGCCGATTACACCTGCAATCAATAGGTCACGCAGCTCACCGGACGGCATTGATGCACGCGTAAAGTCACTCAGCGAATCGATGCCAATCTCTATCCATTCCGCCGGAACTTGAGCCCAGGTAAAGATTGCTTGGAAAACTAGCGTAATGATGGCAAGGAAGACAAAGTATCCTCCGACCTTATGCAACGCAACCTGGTCGATACGCTCGGAAAGTGATGTCCTTGCAGCTGTCGTCCGGATTACTGAGCGAGCTGAGATTCTGCCAATACCTATATAACGATCATCAGCAATAGCTGTGCTTGGGTCAATATCAAGTGAGCACAGCTTGGAGCGGCCACTTTCAATCAGTTCCGCATCGATGCCAGTTAGCCACTTGCTCGGGGTTTCTTTTACCAACTGGGTTGAAATCAATACCGGACTGATATCCGGCGAAAAGGCGCAAATTTCCGAGATTGTCGATGTTATCTCAGGTGAATATCCCGCGTAGACTGGAGAAATATTGATTCCAAAGCCTTGGCCCTGAAGTCGGCTAACCAACGTGGTAAGCCCTGCCCCCTTTGGTGCATCGGTTGAAACAACGGGTACACCAAGCTCTGTGGATAAGCGCTGTTCATCAACACGAAGGCCACGTCGGGCAGCCGCATCGGTCATCGTCAGTACAACCAGCATTGGAATGCCAAGTTCAACGAGCTGAGTCGTCAAGAATAGGTTGCGCTCAAGATTACTTGCATCTACGACGTTGACAATAAAGTCTGGCGGTACTTCATCGACACCGAACAAAAACTTTACTGCGACATCTTCATCCGGAGAGTGCGGAGTTAGAGAAT
Organism: Armatimonadota bacterium; assembly: GCA_041176185.1. Lineage (GTDB taxonomy): Bacteria > Armatimonadota > Armatimonadia > Armatimonadales > Armatimonadaceae > CAIRTT01. Next base: position 2,356 of record JBEDDQ010000355.1, read on the forward strand.
AAACACCAGGGAGGTCTACGATCTGGATTTCTGTGATGTCAGTTCCACGCAGGACGCCGGACTTGATGTCTACCGTGACCCCAGGATAGTTGCCGACCTTGTGACGTAAACCCGTGAGCGCGTTGAAAAGTGTCGTTTTGCCAGCATTCGGATTTCCGACCAGCGCGATACGCGTCATCGACACCTACTAATCTTCAACAGCCCTTACCGTAATTCCGCTCGCTTCTTCAACGCGCAGTGAGACACGATAGGAGCGCAGACGAACTTCGATAGGACCGCCAAAAGCTGATTTGCGGGCAACTTCTACCTCGCATCCACGGCTAAAACCAAGTTCAGCAAGACGACAGCGGTTCGGGCCCGTTACCGAACAGACCTCACCTTTGATGCCGTTCGCCAAACAGTCCAGCGTGCACTCACATTGTGGATCCGGTTGATCAACCTTATTGTATTCACTCACTATGTTGTGCACTCGCTTCCTCCTCCATCGTACCAAGATGGACACCTCAAGGTCAATATCTCCGACTAAATGAGTCGGTGATATTAAGTCCAACTAAGCATAAACAATTTCCGTGCCAATTCAGTATGATATGAGGTCAGGAGGGTGGATTTATGAACACTGCCATTGTTGTTTCTGCTATGTTATCTCTGGTTGGTTCGCCTGCTATCCAGCAGACCCAGGGTTCTTCCGTACCGGCGATGCGCATGGTCGCAACCCCATTACGCGAAATCGCATCCAAACTAACGAAGTCGACAGGCGTAACTGTCCTCTCAGACCGAAAGGTCGCTCAAAAGTCGATGGACTTTGCAACTCAGGGCGGCCAACTGGACGTGGTGATCCGATCGGAGAACTTCAAGCTCCCCAAGGATGTGGCTCTCCGTACCCTCCTTCTCCCCGCTCCTCGCAAAGGTGGGACATATGACGCAGATGCCATCGTTTCGCATATCGCGTCGCTAGATGCTCTGGCACCAGGATTGAATGATGTGCCATCAAAGCCTGAGGACATTCTGTACCTCGGTAAAGTCATCACCCGCGAGCGCGCGCAACAGCTGAGTGCGCAGACCGATCTTCGATTTGTCTATATCTTTGTCAGCACAAAGGCAGACTCACTAAGCCAGCTGAGTGAGATGCAAATGGATATGCTAAAGCGCTTTATGGCACTGAGTCCAGAGCAGCAGACAGCCTTGGTCGACCAGCAGTGGGACATGATGATGAACATGGACCCGGCGACCCGAAAAGGATTCTTTCAACAAGCCATCCAGTCAAGCATGGGAGTGATGCAAAAGATGCAGCAAATGCCTCCGGCGCAGCGCCAGCAGTTTATGGATGAGATACGAAGTGCACTCCCACCTGGACTCGGTGGTCCCGGATTGCCTCCGTCCCCGTAAGGGTGAATCCCGATGTTGCACCTTATAGATCTGGTCACCCATTCAGCAGTGCTGACATCGCTTGTCATCGTCATCGCGATTGTCCTCATCATCATCGAAGCATTCTCACCACATACATTTGGCGTGGTGGGAGTGTTGGGTGTGGCGGTAGTAGGCGCTTTACTGTATGCATATCAGGTTGCTGGCATTGGTTATTGGTTTGGGCCACTCATAGCAATACTCGGCGTTGTACTCGTTGTGGTCGAAGCCGTTGGAATTCATTTCCATGGTTTTCTGATGATGTCAGGTGCAGCAGCGATTGGGATTGGAATGTTCTATGCTCTTGGTGCGGGTACAAACGCAGGAATAGCCACGTCCGCCGGTATCACGACGACTTTCTGCGCAATTTATTACCTGTTCAAAATGCTTCCCCTATCCACGTTTTGGAGAAAATCTGGTTCTGGTAACACCTTGCAGTTACCACTAAATCAACCTATGAACTCAGTGGAACCTGGCAGCGGCTGCACAGCCGCCAGCGACCTCCGGCCATGCGGTACGGTGATGGTTGGTGAACATCGGTACCCCGCGAGGTCCATCGATGGTTTTGCGAGAGCTGGTACCAAGGTCATCGTGAGTGAAATCCGCAATAACGAGCTACTGGTAACGGTCGAGCAGCGATAAGGACAATGAATATGTGGATGATTGCACCCGGCATCGGGATTGTGATGCTGATTGTGTTTCTTCAATTTTTCCCGATTGGCCTGTGGATCACATCACTAGCAGCGGGAGTCCCAGGAGTTACACCTTTCGTCCTGATTGGAATGAAGCTGCGCAAAGTCCCTCAAGATAAAATTGTCCTGCCATTGATTGCTGCCGTCAAAGCCGGGTTGGATGTTTCCGTAAGCCAGCTTGAGACCCATTTTATGGCTAGAGGTAATGTTGAGACGGTTGTGATGGCATTAATTTCCGCTCAACGTGCAAACATCGATTTGACATTCGAACAGGCATCGGCCATAGACCTTGCCGGTCGCAACCCACTCGAGGCAGTGCAAATGTCGGTCATTCCCCGAGTGCTGGAGACGCCGGTTGTTGCGGGTGTCTCGCAGGATGGTGTGGAGCTGAAAGCATTTGCCCGTGTAACCGTGCGTGCGAACATCAAAGGATTTGTTGGTGGAGCGGGCGAAGCAACTGTCCTCGCACGTGTCGGCGAAGGCATCGTTACCACGATTGGCTCATCCGCAACGCACAAGGTCGTTCTTGAAAATCCGGATGAGA
>JBEDDQ010000356.1:0-2761 GCA_041176185.1 Armatimonadota bacterium
GGCCCAAGGTCGAAGCGAAAGCCATCCTTCTCCCAAAGCTGTGCGCGCCCACCAAGCGTCGCATTCTTTTCGTAGACGGTGACATCATAGCCACGCCTTGCAAGACAGGATGCGGCAGCAATCCCGGCAAATCCGCTCCCAATAACAGCAACACGCTTCATATGTGCAACAACCTCACGCAACCTTTATCGGTTCCAGCGGAATATTCTACGCACTCCACTCAAATGGCACACGTGGCTTTAGTTTGAGCTTGATGACATCCGGGCTTCCAAGGAGTCGCAGCGGAAACACACCACCACGCTCTGCGACGACGCGCAACGATGTAACAGCATGGCGATCCCATTCGACATCGATAGTCACGCCGCCACGCGCACGCAAGCCAGCTACGCTTCCACGGCTCCATGCATCCGGAAGGGCAGGCAGGACATGGATCTCACCCGCATGGCTTTGGATGAGACATTCAGCAACGGCTGCGGCGAGGCCAAAGTTGCCATCGATTTGGAATGGTGGATGGTCCGCAAAGCCATTTGGGTACATCGCGGATGCAACCAACGCTCCGATATGCCCTACTGCTGCATTTCCATTTCCAAAACGCGCTTCAAGACATGATAGCCAGGCGCGGCTCCAGCCGGTGTGTCCGCTGCCCGCGAGGAGACGGGCATCCAAGGTTTTTCGAAGCGCGGCCATAAGGTCTGGAGTTTCGCTAAGCGTCAGCTGATTGCCCGGATAGGCACCGAACGCATGCGAGAAATGTCGGTGCCCAGGTTCGGCATCCACAAAGTCTTCCGACCATTCCATTAAGCGGCCATCCCGTGGCGACACGCGGTGCGGTGGTAACAGCCCAAGGTCACGGTCCAAAACCTGTTGGTAGATGTCATCCATTCCGAGCGCAACCGCCGCCGCGAGGGTATTCTCCCAGCAGGTTCGGATGAGCTGAATGTCCATCGTGCAGCCCTGCGAGAGCGCTGCGGCTCCCACCGGCGTCTCAAAGGTGTTCTCAGGAGAGTAGCTCGGGGATGTCGTATAGTTGCCATCCAGGCCCTTGATGACCCAGTCCTGTAGAAACTCACTCGCACCCTTTAGGATTGGATAAATGCGCTCGAGGTAGCGACGGTCCGGTGAAAAGCGCCAGTGGTCCATGAGGTGGTCACAGAGCCATGCGGCTCCCAGTGGCCATATTCCCCAGATGCCATCGGATGGCGTGGCGTGTCCAAAGATGTCGGTGTTGTGGTGGATGACCCAGCCGCGCATCCCGTAGTGCACCCGCGCAACCTCTTCGCCGCTTGGCACAAGGCTTTCTACGAAGTCGATCAGCGCTGTGTGGCACGGGGCAAGTCCGAGTGGCTCTGCCGCCCAGTAGTTCATCTGAAGATTGATGTTCGTGTGGTAATCGCTTCCCCACGGCGCAGCATAGTGCTCATTCCAAATGCCCTGGAGATTTGCAGGGAGGCATCCGGGCCGGCTCGATGCGAGCAGCAAATAGCGCGAATACTGAGTCAGCAATGCAACGAGAGCCGGATCTGTCCGCTCAGGTGTTGCTTCCTTGATTCGATCGGCAAGCGGCTTCTTCGTCGGGCGGCGGTCACCTAGTTCCATTGTGAATGCGCGGAAGAGGCGGCGGTGCTCACGTCGATGCCTATGACGCTGTGTCTGCCAAGGCGTACCAAATGCAGCATCCACCTGCGTGATCGCACGTCGGTGACTCTTATAATTCCAGGACGTTGCAAGTGCGACACGGAGAACGACAGAGTCTGCATCCTCGATGACAAGTGTGTCGCCATCTGCGAACACCGTCCCACCAAAGTGTTGCACACGCAGGCTTGCCATGAACTGCATGGCTTTTCCACGGTCATCCAGCAATGAACCTTCGAGCTGCAGGGTATCGCCCTTGGTATGGAGATTTACGGAATGTGCTGGGGCTGGCGCATCCTCGCGGGCTTCTCGTCGAAGGTGGAGGCGCAGCTGCACCGACTTTTCGACATCGGCGGCGATGCGTACCGTTAGCACCTGATCCACCGCACTCACCCACGCGCGCTGTTCGTAGGAAACATCGCCGCGCGTAAACGTTGTAACGACTTCAGCATCATCGAGGTTTAGCTCACGGCGGTAAGCGGTTACTTCCTCGTCGGCATCCTCGCCGATGTGTTCGATGTACAGATCACAGAATGCCTGATAGGAACCAACAGACTGCGGGCTTCCGGTGAGGGCCTCTGCTGCAAGGACATCTGCAGCGACATGGTTGCCAGCGGCGAGCAGCTCACGAACACGGGTGAGGGCTTCCTGCGCGGATGAGCGTGCACCGCTGTGTGGCTGCCCACTCCAGAGCGACTCCTCATTTAGTAGAATGCGCTCAATGGATGGATCCCCATAGACCATTGCGCCAATACGGCCATTGCCAAGCGGATAGGCATCGGTAAAGTCCAGTGCAGGCTCTGGTGACCAGAGGAGAGGCGGATTTTGGAGGTCATTGTCGAGCTCAGATGCCTGTTCCACATGCACGGGTGTTGGCGGAAGCGGGGCATCCTGGCGGCGCTGCTGCATTTGATAGGCGGAGCGGCGCCACCCTTTTGGCTTAGGCATTGGTTAGTAAATTCTCCAAACGGTCAACATAGCTTGCAAAGACACCAAATGCCGTCTCAATCGGCTGTGTCGTAGTGAGGTCAGCTCCGGCAGCGGCCAGAACATCGAGCGGATAGCCATTACCGCCAGTGGACAGGAACTGAAGTACGCGGTCAACGGCGGGTTGTCCTTCGGTCAGGAT
>JBEDDQ010000357.1:0-4952 GCA_041176185.1 Armatimonadota bacterium
TTGTTCCAGTAATCCGCGATGCTGACAAGCTGTCTTTTGCAGGAATTGAATCCACAATTAAGACACTTGCCGACAAGGCCAAGAAAAACTCTCTTGGACTTGGTGACATGACGGGAGGATCTTTCACGATCACAAACGGTGGCGTATATGGTTCCCTGATGTCCACACCAATTCTCAATTATCCGCAGGTAGGTATCCTTGGACTGCACAGCATCAAGGAGCGTCCTGTGGTTGTTGACGGACAGATTGTGATTCGCCCGATGATGTACATTGCACTGTCTTACGACCATCGTGTTATTGATGGTGGAACCGCAGTACGCTTCTTGGTCAAAGTCAAGGAATTGATTGAAAACCCGGATGGACTCTTGTTGGAACTCTAATTCCGGTGGACGCAAAACGCCCTGTGTTTGTTACAGGGCGTTTTTTGTTTTTCAGAATCCAAATATACTCAGAGTAAACAAAGAAACGTAGCTGACATGCTCGGCGCATAGATTCTGATGTATGAGAGCCCATCCACATCTAGTGAGGGATATCGCATTAGTTCATCGATGCGTGCGTAACCACCATATTCGTTATTCTCGGTTGAGAAAATGACCCGATATTCGCCAGCTGCTGGAACCGGTACCCATAGATCCGCAACGGAATCTATCGGGCTTGTATTGGTGATGAGGACCACGTTATTGCGGTGAAACACTGCAACTTTTCGATTGTCATCCAATAAAGGTGCAGTCATATAAGACTCGTCCCATGCACCGAAGAGGTTCGATTGTTGCATGAGGTCACGATCAAAATTGGCCATTTTTCCGTACATCAGTGCGGGATCTTCTGCCAGAAACCACTTACGGTAGGCATATTCAAAACAATCATCATTGTCTGGCGTCGGAAATTCCAACCCAATCTGGGTGCCCGAATTCATTCCCAATGAATGACATCCATCCTTCTCCGCCAAGGAAGAACACTACTGCCTTACAAACATTTACAATCGCAACAGCCAACCGAACATCATGGCTTTGTGTTTCCACCAACATATCGGTATACATTTTGGGACCAAGAAGCCTAAAAATGAGAGCTTGCCCACCGACGATAGCCTGATCATGCGATTCAACGTATCCAATGTGCTTTTCATCAAAACGCCTTGAAACCAGTGCATGCCACATCGACGACGGTTGTATCCCTACATTCATCACATACGATGCAACGGATTCGAAGAAATCCGGCAGGCCCATTTGTAAACGATAGTCAAATCCAATTCCGCCTACTGACTCAGGGAGCGCCACACCGGGAAAACCACTCACATCTTCGGCAATTAACACTGCATCCGGTCGTAGCTGGTGAACCAACTTACAGAGGAGAAAAAGGTATAGCAATCCGCTTTGATTTAAATTACTGCCCTGGTAATCTGCTTCCGTGAAGCTGGAATGCCCTATTCCATGGTCATGATAAAGGATACTGGTGACGCCATCGACGCGAAAGCCATCGACTCCATATGCCTCAAGCCAGTAGCGGGCATTGGATAGCAGGTATGAAAGGGTAATTGGATTGTCGTAATCGTAAACGAGCGAATCCCATGCAGGATGAAGCGCATCCTTTCCCCGAACAAATAGATAACCTTCTTGGCCATCATATTCGCCAAGCCCCTCTGCAAGATTTTTTACGGCGTGAGCATGCACTAGATCGATGATAACCATCAGTCCGAGGTCATGACATCTGTCAACGAGGAACTTAAAGTCATGTCGAGTACCGAATCGACTACAAATCCCATACGGATTGCTGACATGGTAACCAAAAGATCCATAGAATGGGTGCTCATGCACCGCCATCAGCTGAACTGCTGTATATCCAGCATCTCTAATTCGGTGCACTACTTCTCTTGCGACTTCCAAGTATGTACCGATTCGAGGACCACTTGCCGCCAGCCCAATATGAAGTTCATAAACCTTCAATGAGCTCGCTTTGTTAGTTGGCTTAGTTGGAGGAGTCAGGTCGTCGAAATCAAAAATTGCTGAAAAGTCACCATCGGGTGATTGTCGTGCAATTTGACAGGTTGAAGGTATACGATCCCTCGCGCCATTGTGTCCGGCGATATGAAGCTTATAACGGCTCCCAGGTAAGACACGGTGACGGTTGATGGTAATTTCCCATTCGGATTCTGAGATACGTATAAGCGGGTCATGTCCCCGATCCCAGTGATTGAAATCTCCAATCAAAGAGACGTAGTGTGCATTAGGAGCATATTCACGAACGACGATTTCATGCTCAGTAACGAACATTCCAATTCGATGATGCCATACGAAATCATCACTTAGACTATTACTAAAGTCTCTTGCCTGTTGTCGAACTACCTCAAGAGGTATTCGGTTGATATTCTGGTCAGAGCCAGAATTAGTCATTAGTTGCTGCCTGCGGAATTTGAAGTGCGTTGACCTTGATGCCATAAACGTGGGCAATTAGTTGTCTGGCGATTGGTGCCGCGTGGGATCCACCATGGAGATGTTTACCATCAGCATCCAACCATACAGCAAACGCTATACGTGGTTTCTCATCTTCTCTCTTGGCGTAACCGGCAAACCAGGCATGCGTTGGGCTACGCTTGCCTCTTGACTCTGCGCTTCCGGTCTTTCCAAACACATCTATGCCCGGGAGTCGACAAACTTGTCCGGTACCGCGCCGGTTTGTCACAACGCCATTCATTGCCTGCTGCACGAGCTGGCGGGTTCTGTCAGACCACCCTATCGACCCTATGACACGTGTCAAACCATCGGGTTGTACAACCTCTCCAGATGTCGGGTTCGCAGGTTCGACATGATCAAGCAAGTGAGGAACGACTCTGTTACCATCATTTGCAACTGCAGCCGCAAGGGTTGCCAATTGAAGCGGTGTGGTCAACATCGCTCCCTGACCAATCGCCATATTTGCAGAGTCGCCGCTAAACCAACCTTCATAGCGCTTTTTGTAATGTCGGTAGATGGCTTCCTGTGACTTTGGACCATCTATGTTTCCATCAAGTTCGCTTGTCAAATCGATTCCAGTGTCACTGCCTAAACCAAAGCGCTTGGACCATTTCTCAAGTTCTTCCTGACCTACCCAGATTCCCAACTGTCCAAAGTAGGCATTACACGAGACAGCAAAAGCATCCATCATAGTCACGTAACCATGGTTACCTGTGCATCCAAGAAACGAACGTTTACCAATCCGTAATCCTCCATCACACCTTACAGCTGTACCGGGCGTAACTTTTCCGGATTCAATGGCAGCCGTCAGCGTGACAATCTTCATTACGGATCCTGGAGGGAGCTGAGCCTGAGTCGCCTGATTTGTCGCAAATGGCTTGATCCTGGATTCATATAACTGCTTCGGCATCGGACGGACGTTCCACAGGTTTAGGTCATACGTCGGACTGGATACAAATGCGAGTATTCTTCCGGTGGACGGCTCGATAGCAACGACCGCACCTTTACGCTTACCGAGCGACTGTGCTGCAATTCGCTGTAGTTTTGTATCTATTGAGAGAACGAGCCGATTACCAGGTTGTGGCGGAACGACATTTACTGTTCGACGTTGCCCATTCGTTCGGTCTGTTGCGAACTCTTCATCCCCTGGAGTGCCGGCTAAATGTTCATCGTAAAACCGTTCAATACCGCCACGGCCGATAAAATCACTAGCCTTATACCGCAAGCGAATTTCCGTGTTCTTCAAGTCATCTTCAGAAACGGGACTTGTGTAACCAAGGATTGAGGCAAAAGACTTACCATCAGGGTAGCGGCGCATCGGTACTACTTGAACGATGACTCCTGGCATCGTGTCAATATTTTCAAGCACTCGCGTTGCAATTCGCTGGGAGACGCTTTGCAAAATAGGAACTGGCTCATACTTTGGCCCACCGGAAACCGCTTTGAAATTGTCCTCAATGCGCTGTTGGTCGAGTTCGCAGGCGCGGGCCAGACGTTTCCAGACCATCGGTAGTGTTGTTGGTCCAGCAGGCGTTTGCTCTGGCTTCTTATTCGGCAACCATCCGGGAACAACAGAGATCACATACTTACTCGTTGTTGTCGCGAGAAGATTATGACTGGAATCAGTGATCTCCCCTCGTGGAGGTGTTGATCGTGCGTGCTTTAGTGTATTGGTGACTGCACTTTCAAAGTACTTGTCGTAATCGAGAAACTGCAGCTGCCAGAGCTTGACTATTAGGGCAATAATTCCAATGGCGATACAGATAGCCAGCACGATTAATCTCGGAATAAGGGTATCGGTAATGGTGCCTCGGCCCATATTTGTACGTTGGGATGACCGCATCCCACTCGCAAATACATTACTCGCAGTCCTAAAACGGCCGTTAGTTGGGCCGTTCATCCGGTTGTGCCCCATGTAAATTACAAGTTCGTTTTGGTGCCCTTGACTTTGGCATCATCTGGCGAACGACTTCCACACAATATTCGTTTGCTCGGAGATTGCTATCGCTACATATCAGGACTTCGACTTCTGGATCAGGCTTAGGCTCCTGCTTTTTCCGAACAGATGATGGTGAAGGAATTACAGGCTGCGGAAGATCAACAGGTTTAGGGTCTTCGGTTGGTTCAGGCACAACCGGTGGATTTACCTCAATATCGGGTTGCTCCAGTGGTGCAATAGAGTCTAACCCGGCATCTTCGGGTGCAGTATCCACCTTGACATCCGTTGGCGCTGGTTCCGTTGTAGTGTCTGCCGGGGCCTTTTTAATGATCTTATCGTCAGCTATAGGATCGCCATCGAGAGGCAGTTTAGCTGCGCGCTCAAGCTCAGCCATGATTTTGGGCGCATCCAGCATGATTGCTGACCAAACCGGCGCACAAACACGTCCTCCGGTTACTCCTTCCATTGGAAGGTACCGAACAACTTCTTTACCATTCTCATTGATTCGCCGGACACCACACATATAAACCGTGGTTACTAACGACGGGGTGTAGCCAACGAAC
>JBEDDQ010000358.1:0-5737 GCA_041176185.1 Armatimonadota bacterium
CTGGAATGATCGCATCCTGGCGATGCTCGCAAATGCTGTTCAAAAACGCAAGGGCTACCACGTCGACATCGCGTTCAAATTCACGCAACCTGGAGTTCCTGATTTTGAAGTTGATGGAACACTTGATGTGCTGTTTCCTGGAAGTCTGGTGTTTACAACCGTCACAAAGGAAGGTCTGGTTACGGCCGCAACAACAGATTTAATGTCCTATACGCGCTTTAACTTCCCGAAAGCCGAAGCGATGCGGACAGCGATGCCGGCATCCAGATCACGGATTTCTCGCTGCCTTGCTGCGACAGCGATGTTTGATGATGGCCTTGCGGACATCCTTTCAGGCTTGGTGCCGTACGGTGGAGACATTTCACTTGTCAGAGATGCTGGAACATCAACGATCAACGGAATCCAGTGTGCCGGATACATCGTGGATGTTGGTAAACGGACACCGATGCCGACATCTGTGACGCTTTACGTTGGAAAATCAGATCAACAACTCTATCGCTACATCACGGACCACCCAAGCATCAAGGGTGCACAACGTACCGTAACCCTTAGCTCATCAAAAGAAATAAGTGTTCTTCCAGTGAACACCAAGATCACCGACAAGGGCATGCAGAAGATGACGCCTGAGCCGGAGTTTGGAGGCGGAGTCCTTGTTGGCAAGATGGCTCCTCCCCTAGCAGGTAATACGCTTGCAGGTAAGCCATTTGACTTGGATTCCCCGACCAAGGCCAATGCCCGAATCGTACATTTCTGGTCTGCATTGGATCAAGCCAGCTGTTTGCAAGTCGTTGACATTTCCAATGCGGTTGCCGGCTTTCCTAAGGGTTCCGTGCAAATCATTTCCGTCTGCCTTGACCATGTGCCAGCACCACAACGGGTAAAAGCGCTCTGGTCGCGCCTTGGAGCCCCTTGGCAAACGATCGTGGATCCGCTTGGACCTGACTCAGATGCTGCACGGACTTGGAGAACAGATACCCCGGGAGGCATTGTCATTCTCAGTCGCTCAGGGGTGGTGCAGAGCATGGGACTCCGTTCGACGGACATTACAGCTGCCGTGACAGCGGCCATGCGTTTGCGATGATCTCACAGCTGGTCATCAGGGGCTATCGATCCGTCCGAAATGTGCGCCTAAACCTTGGTCAACTGAATGTGCTGACAGGTACGAATGGCTGTGGGAAGTCCAATCTCTACCGTTCCCTCATGTTGTTACATGGGTCTGCGAATGGTCGGTTTTCAGAGATGATTGCGGAGGAAGGCGGGATGCCATCCGTGATGTGGGCTGGTCAAAGCCGCGGGAGTAGTCCGGCCCGGATGGAAATATCCGTCACGTTTGACAATGGCCTGACGTACAGTCTTGCCTGTGGGCTTCCAGACATAAACTCGGTCCCCGAGGTGTTTCGCCGCGATCCACAGATCAAGCGGGAACAGATTGCCATTAAGAAGTCGGTGATGGTGGATCGCAGTGTCAATGGCGTTAGCCTTCGGGCAAGTGATGGCGAGAAAGTTCACCTCCCGATGTCGTTGACGGCATCCGAGTCTGTCCTTGCGCAGATTGTGGATCCGGAACGGTTTCCCGCGATTACCAATACGCGGAATGCATTCGCATCCTGGCGCTTTTATCACGGCTTTAGAACGGATGAAGCAAGCGAAATCCGCCAGCCTCAGATCTGCAGCTTCAGTCCCGTCCTGGCAGCAGATGGCAAAAACGTCGCATCCGCAATCCTGACGATCAGTGAGGTTGGCGACCGTGAGGCATTTGATCGAGCGGTTTACGATGCCCTGGGCGGGAGTCGGGTAGCAATCGAAATCGATTCATCCAACCGGGCACGGATTCAGCTTCTCCAGAGAGGACTTTCGCGTCCACTGGAGGCATCTGAGCTCTCAGATGGCACGCTACGCTACATATGTCTCCTCGCAGCTCTGCTGTCTCCACGTCCCCCACGCCTCATTGGACTTAACGAGCCTGAGACGAGTCTCCACCCGGATGTCCTGCCAGCGCTTGCCCGCCTCATTGCAGACGTTGCCAATCAGACACAAGTTTGGATGGTGACGCATGCGTATCGCCTTGCTGAGGATGTCACATCCCGTTTTGGCACACGTCCAGTCGGATTAGTGATGCGGAGTGGTGCTACGGAGACACAAGAAGAAGCCGGACTGTATGGTGCCCGGCTGGATGGTTTGTCAGACGAAGCTGACGACGATTAAAATCCCGCACCTGATGCGCCCTTATAGAGTATTACCGGAGGCTCTGGCAGGCCATTCACTTTCTGCTTCAAGCGTTCTTCACGCACTCTTGCCACGAACCCTGGAACAGCATGCGGTGGCGTTGCTGGCACACGGAAAACATCGGCAAAAGTGTCCCAGAAGAGGTCCATGTCATGTGAGAGGTCAAAGACCATCACACCTTGTGTCGTCGCACACGCAGCCTGAAGGACCTTACGCAGGTCGTTTTTGTCGCGGCCTTTGAACTTATCTAGTGAGATTCCAGCATAGACAAGAGACTGGTCATTTACAGCACGATTTGAGAACTGTCCTGCCGCTTCCACAGATTCGCCAACCGATATACCCTGCTCTGCCGCATCCCGCATTGATGCCGTCGGATAGTAGCAACCCGTGATAATCAAATCGACCAGATTTGCCCAGCCTGTGCGTCGGAAGGAGTCCGTATGGAACCGTAACCCGACCTGCAGGTCATCCGCGGCCCAGTTACCACCAACTTCTGGGTAATCCGGGTACCAGGAACCTACATAGGTCCCAACTTGCATCGATGGGCGCTCCGTTTTGACGGTCTTGACTGTCTCGGCAAGCCAGTTGCGAAGGGTCATCGCACGGAATGTCAGCCACGCATCGTAGAGTGGCCCAGGTACAACGCGTCGCTGGAGAGTAGGCCAGGCAACTTCCCACCGGAAAATGTCCCGTGGCCAGTCAACAGACTTTTGCATCCACTTTTCAAACTCAACACGGGTGGAATCCGACATATCCGCATTGATGCTCGCAAAGCGTAAGCGGTCATCGAAGAGAATGCCATCGATGTCGTAGTTGTGAGCCACCTCTGTCAGCAGGTTCCGTAAGCGGTGGCGCACGGCAGGATAGAGCGGATTCGTCATAAGGGGAATCTGGCGATCCGTCCGCTTGCCCATCGGGACAAAGGCTGGCCGCACAAGCATTTCCACAACAACGTTTGGCTTCATCTTCTCTTCGACGAAAAGACCCGCAGCGGAGCTAAATCCAACGATGAGATTGGAGCCCGGTGGGAGCTGTAGTACCGCAGGATTGAAGTTAGCAGCGCGAAATTGCGCCAATACCTTGTAACTGCTATCAACAACTGCGATAACTGCACCATCAGCAAGCTTTGGAAGTTTACTAGCATCTGAGTAAAGTGCCAGATCATCCAGCTGGCGTGGCGGTTGATTGACACGGTCACTCAACAGGTAAGCAGACTCTTCTTCGCCATCCACGCGGATACGAAGCTCCGGCTCACAAAGAACCGTTTGCCATTCGGGGCGTTTCGCCCCCGGTCCCCGTTCAGGAAAGTGTGAATGGCCCTCAGAAAAAGCATTCATACTCACAAACAGGGAAAGTTTGTTCTCGCGGGCTTTTGTTAGCATCACGGCCAGCGGGTCAAACTCCTTCGGCATCGTCCGTCCCTTCCACTCCGTCATTTTTGGAGCGATTTGGGATGGAAAGAGCACCTCACCAACGATGGGCTTGATGTCCAGAACGATGGTGTTGAAGCCAGTTTCTCTGATCTTCCTGACCAGAGCTTCGATTTTCTCGACCGTGTTGATGCGTTCAAGGTTAGCCGTTGCATCAATCCAGAGAACACGTCCCTGAAGGCCATCCGCACGCGTTAACCGCTGAGCGATGCCGTAGCCATTGCGTGCTTCATCAAAGGATGGCGTGATGACATGCGGGAATGGCACATAAGGGTTTGGCTGTATTGGAGGCATCACATCGAGTGGCGACTGCGCAGCAACCCCTGTTACCACGCATAGTGCAACAGCGGCAGCGCTAACGAACCGTTTCATCGGCATCCACTTGGTTGAGAAGTTATGCACCGTAGATGGCACCATATTTTGACGACAGGTATGCGATATATGGCTCTGCACTGAACGGAGCGTTACAGGCTTTCTCGACCAGTTCCATCGGCAGGAAGCGGCGTCCCGGGTGATGAACGTTCGTCCTCATCCAGCCGAGGAGACGCGAGTAATCAGCATTTTCGATGTCTGTAGCGAGTCCCGGTGTCTGAGCAAGCGCCGAGTCATAAAGCTGAGCAGCAAGTACGGTACCAACGGAGTAGGTCGGGAAGTAGCCAATAAGGCCAGCTGACCAGTGGACATCCTGTAGACAGCCCTGAGCATTGGATGGAACATCAATTCCGAGGTATTCCTTGACCTTTGCATTCCAGGCATCCGGGAGGTCTTTGACGGCAAGGGTCCCTTCGACGAGCTGTTTTTCGAGCTCAAAGCGCATCAGAACGTGGAGGTTGTAGGTAACTTCATCGGCCTCGACGCGAATCAGCGACGGCTGTACCTTATTGATGGCTTTGTAGAACTGAGCCAAAGATACATCATCAAGGACTCCTGGGAATGCCGCTTGCAGCTCAGGATAGAACTTGTTCCAGAATGCCTGGGAGCGTCCGACAGTGTTTTCACAGAGGCGTGATTGGGACTCATGGAAGCCAAGTGAAACGGCCGAGCCCAGAGGCGTGCCGTCATCCTCAGGTAGGAACCCCTGCTCGTACATCCCGTGACCGGCCTCGTGCATCGTTCCCATAAGGGCACATGGCAGCCAGTTCTCCTCGATACGCGTCGTGATACGCACATCGGTACGGTCAAGACCGTTACAGAATGGGTGTACAGCTTTATCCTGTCGTCCATGATTGAAGTCAAACCCTAGGTAGCGGACAACCTTTTCGCCGAATGCAATCTGCTGCGCTTCCGGGAAGACACGGCGAAGGACGGAGTCATCGATTTCAGGAGTCGCGCTTACTTTGGCAAGAATGGATGCGATTACAGGCTTGATGGAATCGAAGACCTTTGCTGCATCGGAGGACTTGAGCCCTGGCTCGTAGCGGTCGAGAAGTGCATCGTACGGGGTTTCGTCATAGCCAAGGCAGTCCGCCTGCCGTCGCACGAGGTCCAACAGTTTTTGGAGGGTTGGTGCGAAGGTTTTGAAGTCATCGTTTTTACGTGCATCCACCCAGACTTCGTGTGCAAGCATGGACTCGCGCGTGAGAGCTTCAACCAGATCGGTAGGGAGTTTAGTTTCCTGATCGTAATCACGGCGAAGTACACGGAGGATTTGTGCATCCTTGGATGTTTCATCCGAGCCAGCATTATCACTTTCCGCAGCGCTTAGGAGCTCACCGGTGGTGGCTGATGTGAACATTTCATGGGTGATGCGCGAGATGACGGACGTTTGTGCGGCGCGGGCAGCACCCCCGCCGTGAGGCATATAGCATTGTTGATCCCATCCAAGGACGGCATTGGCTTGTCCCAGAAGGCGAACATCGTTGTAGCGTGCGAGTAACTGTTCCAAATTCGACATACGGTAATACCCCATCATCAGGCGGAATCTGCCCTGCAAAGAATACCGCGTTGAGGCGGAAAATCCTATCGGTTTCGGTTGTGTCCGAGAGCGGCTGAAAGTGCATCTGCGACGGTCTTACAGCCATGCAGCCCGGGAGTACGGATGTCATCCTGATTGCCCGCAGGGACAATGGCATCGGTAAAGC
>JBEDDQ010000359.1:0-4296 GCA_041176185.1 Armatimonadota bacterium
TTACTAAGGTTTCGGTCCATGAAGCCGGCCACGCGATTGTTGGTGAGCTTCTAGCGCACGCTGATCCAGTCCACAAGGTTACGATTGTTGCCCGTGGTCAGGCAGGTGGCGTGACCATCAACCTCCCGGATGAAACGCGTGAAGGTCGTACCAAATCTGAGTTCGAAGACATCATCGCGATGGCACTCGGTGGGCGTATTGCTGAGCTTCTTGTATATGGTGAGATCAACACAGGAGCATACTCTGACCTCTCACAAGTAACAAGGATTGCCAAGGCGATGGTCTGTGAGTACGGCATGAGTGAGCGCCTCGGAAACCGCCGGTTTGGGCGGGCTGCCGGGTCGCCGTTCATGGGACGTGACTTTGGCGGTGATGAGTCGGATTACTCGGAAGAGATGGCACGGATTGTTGATGAGGAAATCTCAACGATTATCGACCGTAACTATGCACGTGCCGAGCAGATTTTGACCGAGAACCGTCATCTACTGGACCGACTCACAGCAGAGCTCCTTGATAGAGAAACGCTTGACCGCGATGAGTTTCTGGCTCTGATTCAGGATGCTGTTGTGCCTGCATCAGGTGGACGGACGCCAAAGCCGCCAACACCGCCGATGCCGCCTACGGCTCCGCCGCCTCCAGTGAGTGATGTGGCATCCACAGATGATGCGCCAGCGGTTCCACAGCAGCGACTCGAACCTGGCTTGGCATAATGAACCTCGGACCGGATGAACATCCGGTCCGTTTCTTTTTGGCGATACCATGCGGGTATGCCATTGGAACGACAAATCACCGCGTATAGACTCAACAGAATAGTCAGAACACCATACTCAGAGGTCTATCTCATCTGGGACAACCAGACACGTATCGGTCAAATGGACATCCACTACGCGCATCAAACGGTGTATGCGACTCTAGTGCTCGAGCATGAGCTTGATGTAGCAGCAGAAGAGGGTTTGATTGCACAATTTGACGAACAGGTCGTGCAAGCCTATCTCCCAAATTTCGACAGGGAAGACTTTCTTGTAACCGTCTTCCGCGGTGAAGAGATTAGTAACTACACAGATACATCAGGCTCGCCGGAAGATGACATCGAGGAAATGGAAGAATAACAGGGGTGTGTCGCAGCCTGACCGCCCCCTCTCCCTCGATTACGCGTCCTGAGCAAGAGGTCCAGGTATCGCTAAAGGTGTTGTTGTCGACAACTACACTCACATTTGCATACAGAACTGCCAAAGCGTGTCGAGTAGTATATGCCCACGGATGCGTTGCGCGATTCAGACGCTCATAGGGCTAGTTAAGCCGGTAAACAAAAAATCCGGGCACCAATCATTTTGATGCCCGGATACCAGAGAATTTGGCGATGTTATCTATGTGCCGCGTGGAACATTTGAAAGTACTGGCTTTGCTATTTGGTCTTGAATCACAATTGGCCCCGTAAGGGTTGCACCGGTTGTTTGTAGCGATGCGATAGCACGATTGATCTCATCCTGATCACCAACCAGGGCCAGTTCCATGGTGCCACCACCCGCGGTAACCATCGCCTGTCGAACGATGATATCTACAGCAAACTGCTTGGATAGCGTTGAGAGAAACGGAGACGATGCAACGACTGCATTGAGTGCAGCTTGATATACCAGCGTTACTTGCATTCCACTACTTCCTTGGCACACCGGACAAAGCCAAGTGTGTTTATCTAATGTTTATTCTACAGGATGGTGCTTCATCAATGAGCTCTAGAACTTGCACTCGCAGTGTGCATCATGCTGTAAGCGAGATAGACGGCGTAACGTCTTTCCCTAACAAGACGGAAACGGCGATCTGGTCTGAGACGGCCGCCCCAAAGATTACATCGAGTTGCTGGTGCCTGACTTTCCATCGTCGGAGCCATGCCCCACTTTGCTCCAAGCCAAAGTAGACAAACCGTTCACCCTTTTTGCCTGCAATTGCATCGCCGCGATAGTCAGCTCCATTGACAAACTCAACCGACGTAGTTGCCGTAAGTGACGCACCATCTGCAGTTATAAAGTGACTGACCTTTTTACCCACCAACCCGAACGTCCGACCATCCTGAGCTACGTACTCAGAATCCAGTGTTACAAAGAAGGTAATCGTCAACATCACCTACGGAGACCTCGTTTACGGCGCCAAGATGCGGGAAGTAGTTCTTCCAAGGTGTCATCGACCGTGACAATTCCGAGCAATTCACCGTTCGATGCAACAACTGGCACTGCAAGCAGATCGTAGTGTTCGAGCACAGTTGCAACCTGCTCCAGTTCGTCATCCGGGTGCACCGTCACAAGCTTTTCGCCATCCACCATGATGTTCCATAGCGGTGTTGTTGGATTGGAGACAATGAGGTCACGCAGTGAAATCACGCCAGTGAGAAGATTTTCGTCATCAACGACATAGATGTAGTAGATGGTCTCGGCATCCGGGCTAAGCTCACGTATGCGGTCAATCGTTTCCTGTGCCGTGAGTTGAACGGGCATCGCAAGATAACTGGTTGTCATCAAACCGCCAGCACTATTTTCGTCATAGTTCAGTAGTTCTTTGAGTTCCTCAGCCTCTTCCTCATCCATTTCATCGAGGAGCTCTTTTCGCTTGCTACCGGACAGGTCTTGAACGATGTCAGCGGCATCATCCGGTTCCATTTCCTCAAGAATGTCCGCGGCCTTTTCAGGCGCCAGCTGTTCGATAATCTCCCGCTGCACATCTTCATCTGCTTCGGAGACAGCATCCGCAGCCGTCTCGACAGGCAAGCTATTGATAAGTGCATTACGTTCCTGGGGATGCAGCTGTTCAAGAATGTCTGCGATGTCGGCTGGATGGAGATGTCGAAGGCCTTCACGGGTCGTTCGAAGGCGGATGACGGATGTGCCATCCCCACCGGTGGATTCCACATCTGACCAGGGAATGAACGGCGATTCATCCCAACCAAAGCGCTTGGCGAGGGCATCTGCCCAGACTCCAGGAAGGACACGCCTAATCACGGCGTACTGACCAGGATCAACTCCGAGGACGACCAGAGAGCCATCCGGTGCATTCGCCAGACGAATATCCGAGACACGCACAACACGCATATCTTGTGTATCCACTAGTTGATGGTCAAGGACATGTTGTTTCAGGAGTATTGGTCCGGGCTCATCTGTGGCAAGCACGGGCGAACCTGAAATTCTAATCTCACGCTGGCTTAGCTGAACATTTGCCCACGGGAAGACCTGTGTCTTTCCGTGATAACGAATGACACCGTGCGTGACGACAGGAAGGTCCTCTCCACCACTCCACGATGCGGCAAGGTCTGCAAGTGCACCGAGGTTAACTCCAGAGCCATCTACAACTCTTGCCCCGAGGAGTGTCGTTGCCAGAAAGGCACCATTATCATCCATGGAGGTATTCTACAGGAGTGGCCTTTGGAGATGGAACAAAACACGGCTGTCGACGAGTATAATCGGAATAGGAGAATATGATGGAAACGATTACTCTGGGTGGTGGTTGCTTCTGGTGTGTTGAGGCAGTCTTTGAAGAACTAAAAGGCGTCTCAAAAGTTGAGTCCGGATACTCGGGTGGCCATGTTGTAAATCCATCGTACGAAGAAGTATGTTCTGGATCAACGGGGCATGCTGAAGTTGTCCAAGTTACCTTCGACCCTAAAGTGGTGTCATTGGCTGACTTGATTAGAATCTTTCTGACAACACACGATCCAACACAGCTGAATCGTCAGGGCAATGATGTTGGAACACAATACCGGTCATCGGTGTTCGTGCGAACCCCTGAGCAGAAAAAGATTGTCGAAGTCGTCATCGATGAAGTCAACAAGGCAAAGATATGGCCTCGGAAAATCGTGACGACGATTGAGCCATTCAAGACTTATTACGCAGCCGAGGACTATCATCAGAACTATTTCAAAAAGTATGAAGACCCCAACAACCAGCAGAAATCCACGATGAACCGTGGATACTGTGCGCTGATTATTGCGCCAAAGGTTGCCAAGTTCAGAAAAATGTACAAAGACAAGCTTAAAAAGTAATCCTGAGATTTTCGGGTTTATACAAGGCGCTGTTCCGAGTACGGAGTGGCGCCTTTTTTCGATTTTATGGACATCCAAGTGATGGAAAGGAAGTGATGACAGGTGGTGGATATAAAGGTGTTTGGACAGCATGATGCAGACACGCTTGGCCAGATCAAGCGATGCTCGGAACATGAATCGGTTCTTGGCGCGGTGCTATGTGGCGATGGCCACCGTGGCTACAATATGCCAATCGGTGGAGTGGTCGCGTATCAGGGGCAGATAAGCCC
>JBEDDQ010000360.1:0-6547 GCA_041176185.1 Armatimonadota bacterium
GGTGGTGACAATAATCAATATGTCCCGATTAAGTTCGAGAAAGTCCGCCGTCGTCGTACGCCACGCTGGATTCCTCATTTGAAACGCATCTATCAGAATGATTCGGTGGATCTGGTTCTGATTCTCGGCGTCCATAAGTCGGGATGCACTTGCAATCAGTTGGATGTGCAAATCCTCAGCGGAACTGACCTTTGAGCCATCCAGCCACGTCATTCCCATTTCAACCTGGTGCTGAAGCCAGTATTCATACAGCAGACGCGTCTTTCCGGAGCCGGGGGGGCCAGAGACAGCCACACACCGACTAAGACCACTGGATATGTGTCCATGGAGGTCACTCAGCTCACCGACACGGGGAATGAATGGGTTTGCATATGGACCGACGGGAGGTGCATAAACACGTGTTCCGGTATCTGTAGGAGCGCTCATCGCAGTTGACATCCGCTCGCGAAGCCGCGGAGGAAGGGCCAGCTGGATTGTCTGCTTAAGACGGTCCGTCGGACGGTCACCAAGCCTCGCTTCCATTTCACGAATCAGGTTTAGAACGGTCTTCTCAATGAGTAATGGCCGGTCCATCTGGGCATAAATGCCAAAGAGCAAAACGTACAGCTCCTCTTGCATCGGGTCGATAGAAAGTGCCCGCTGAAGTATTTCGACCGCTGTAGAAAAGTCTCCGTTACGCTGGAGATGTTTGCTGAGGCCGCCAAGATAGAAGACATTTTGATTCTGATAGACACTTCTAAGACGGTTGAGCCACGGATAGTCTATGTCTGGCAGAAGTTCACCGGCATAAAGTCGAACCAACTCAAGAGAAGCTGCGCGTTTCTCGGCACCCGATGATGCCTCAACTCGGGAAAGCAACAAGCCGTAATCTCGGGCTACACAGGGAATGTTTCCTATATTTATACTTACGACAAAGCGATCTGTTACAAGGGTCGGAGCACCAGGGTGAGTAGACAACACGGACTTCAAACGACTCAATGTCACTCGTAACTGGTTTTGTCCGTCTTCAGGCTTTGCATCCGGCCAAAATTCATCGACAATCTCTGCACGCCTGATGTCACCACCGCGTAACACCAAGTACCAAGCTAACGCTAAGCATAATCGCGTTGGAAACTTTACACTCGTTCCGTTGTAGCACCAGCTGCTGTCACCAAGGCCAAGGAGTCTCCATCCATCCGATTTAGCTAGCTGGTCATTTCCATCCATTACATCCACATCACCGTACTTACACGTAATGTGCAATACATAATTTTGTCATCATTAGAATGCAACCATTAAGCAACATCACGTTTCGATAAACCAAATGCCAAAAACGGGCAGGGCTTTATGGCCCTGCCCATCATATTCGATACTGTGAGACACTTAAATCACCCGAAGGTGCATCAGAATGAAGATAAGGGAACAGCCTTACGTAGCTTGTCGAGTGCGCGCTCGTGCATCTTTCGAACCGATGGTGATGACACACCAAGGGATTCCGCAATCTCTGCATGGCTCCTGCCTGCGATGCGAGCGGACACAACGTTACGCTCACGGTCATTCAGTAGAGATAGCAAAAAGTCCGTGGATGGTACGTCCGCTTCCGATTTAGATTCAGCTGCTACTGACTCAGCATAGATGGCTAAAACTTCGTCAGAATTGGAAACTTTACAAACCAACCCACGACTTGTCGCGTGGCGATGTCGATCGATGAGGATGTTGCTAACGATCCGCTTTACATACGCAGGGTGAGGATCCTCAATAGAAGGCGTACCGATAAGCTTCAGCAGTGTGTCCTGCGTAATATCCTCTCGGTCTTCATTTGTAAGGCCAACATGAAGTGCAGCAATACTCCAGACGATACCGGTAATTCGCTGTCGAAGCGCCATTGCTGCATTCGAACGGATGGCACCCGTTGATCCAGTGCGTGCACGAGCCAGCAGCTCAGCATTTGTGAACCTCTCTCGAGGTGTAGTGGTGACACTGGATGCGATTCCCGAAAGGCGTGACCGCATAGATGCCGAGATAACTCCATTGTTATTCATCGTCATTTTGGTTACCCCTTGGATCCTGGAGGAGGGGGGGGAGGTGCACCAGGGCCGCTTAGGTCAGCGAACGCGACATGCGAAACCAATGTCAACATACATATAAATAAGGCGGTTGCGATTCCTCGCGACCCGGTGCGGATTCTGTTCATCATTTACTCCATCGTAAATCCAGCGCAGACAAGCCAGTGTACTTGTCCAAGTATACGTCCTTTACGGGCCCTAAAGTTCCAAGGCCAGCCGAACTCCAAATCTCGGATGCATCCGCATCCCTGCCAAGCAACAACAAGACGTTGCACCAAGGATAATAAAGCTCTGGACGAACATCAACTTCCATCTGTGATGACCGCTGATAATACGCAGCGGATGCCTCCAGCGTATGCATCTCGTGGGTGTAGAGGTGCTGCTGAAACAGCGTATAAGCCAAATTCTGGAGCAAAATACCCATACAGCGGCTTGAAACGCCGTCATCTCCGACCGGAATGTCTACGAGGGCAAGCCAGAGCTCGATGGCATTTGATAGGGAATCGGGTGTTCCCATGGATGTCCAAGCAAGTGCCAACCCTACCCAAGCCTGCAAATAGCCTTCATCTAGGGATGCTGCATGCTCATAGGCCCTTGCTGCCGCAACAGGGTCAAGCGATTCATATAACAACGAATGTGCCTGCCGGTATGCATCGACAGCACCTGGGACACCACTGTGTGGCGGCCAAATGCCATCCTCAGTCCGCTGACCCAGGATATGCGTCCGCACACGCTCATGAACACCTGCATGTACGGAGTGGCCGACTAGCGGCACGCCATTCGTCAATGCATGAATGGGAAATCCAAGTGGGTCGCTGTGCTGTGTCACAATAAACGTATACGGACCACCGCGAGGAATTGTGACACCACGAAACGATACAATTTCGTATGCTTGCAAAACGGGTAATTCCCTGTCTCGATGTCAAAGATGGACGGGTGGTCAAGGGCATCCAATTTCTTGGTCTAAAGGATGCTGGTGATCCAGTAGAACTGGCCGCTACATATGACCGACAAGGGGCTGATGAGCTCACATTTTTGGATATCACAGCAAGTGCTGAAAACCGTGGACTTATTTTTGACATTGCCGCCCGTGTTGCTGAGCAGGTCTTCATTCCCTTTACTGTCGGTGGGGGCATCTCAACACTTGAAGACATTCGACGAATTCTCTCCGTAGGCGCCGACAAAGTCAGCATCAATTCAGCAGCCGTACGCAATCCTGATTTGATTCGACAAGGTGCAGAACGCTTTGGTAGCCAATGTATTGTCGTTGCCATCGATCCGATGAAAACCGGTAACACCCCAAGTGGTTGGGAAGTTCATACGCACGGCGGGCGAACCCCGACGGGAATCGATGCCCTGCTTTGGGCGGAGCGCGTTGCTGCACTGGGCGCCGGTGAGATTTTGCTGACATCCATGGACCGCGACGGAACCCGGGATGGCTACGACATCCCGCTGTTGAAAGCCGTTACTGATGTAGTACCGATACCTGTTATTGCAAGCGGTGGGGCTGGTACGCCAGAACACTTAGTGGATGGCATCCGCTACGGTAACGCTGATGCCGTATTGCTGGCATCCCTGCTGCACTACGGCGAATACACAGTAGATGGCTTGAAGGATACGATGGAGCGCTGCGGCATTCCGGTACGAAGGTTGGCAAAAAATGGTTGATGCAAAAGCACTTATCAGTGCGCTGCGTTTCGATGATAATGGTCTCGTTCCAGCAATTGTTCAGGATGCTGAAACACAGCAGGTGTTGATGCTTGGATTCATGAATGCTGATGCAGTTCATCGGACTCTCGAAGAAAATCGTGTCTGTTTTTGGAGCAGATCACGGCAGAAGTTTTGGATAAAGGGTGAAACCAGCGGGATGACGCTAACGGTGAAGTCTGTTGCCGTCAATTGTGAAATGAATTCACTGCTCGTAACTGCCGTACCCGCCGGGCCAACGTGCCATACGGGACATAATTCGTGTTACTACCGAGAGGCTATTGGTGCCGAATGGACCGAAACTCAGCCCGTTATCATCTCGGCTGAGGAACTCTATAAGAAGTAGTCCTTAAAGCGGTACCGAATGAAAAAACGCCAATGAGGTAATCGGTTGCAGGAAGAAATGCGAAGCTGAGGGAACATCTCCT
Organism: Armatimonadota bacterium; assembly: GCA_041176185.1. Classification (GTDB taxonomy): domain Bacteria; phylum Armatimonadota; class Armatimonadia; order Armatimonadales; family Armatimonadaceae; genus CAIRTT01. The sequence continues at coordinate 4,181 of JBEDDQ010000360.1, forward strand.
TATGCCGCACTTGAAATTTGCAACAGTGGTTTTACCGTGTCTCGTAGCCGTCGGACTGTCGCTTGCATCCACAGCCGCCGATGTAAAAGCAACAGGACCGATGAAGTCAATCGGGTTCAATAAAGACATCCGCCCGATACTCGCTGACAACTGTATTACGTGCCATGGACCTGACAGTGCAGCGAGGCAGGCTGGCTTACGTCTTGACCGCCGTGATGGACTCGTCGCGAAGCGCATCCTTGTCCCTGGAAATCCCGGAGCCAGTCTACTGATGCAACGCATCAATGCGCATGGGCCACTGCAAATGCCTCCCGCAAGCAGTCAGCGAGTCATCACGCGTGAGCAAAAGGAAATGCTTGCTGCATGGATCCGCGGCGGGGCAACCTATGAGGCACACTGGGCCTATCAGCCCGTTCGACGCTCGAAACCACCGCTTGTATCCGGCAACCCCATCGATGGATTTATCAACGCACAGATAGTGTCACGGAGGTTGATAAAGGCACCACAGGCATCCAAGCGGGAATGGCTTCGCCGTGTATCTCTAGACCTAACCGGCTTACCTCCGACGCAGTCCGAGCTCAAGGAATTCATCTCAGACACGTCACGTAGGGCAAAAGAAACTGTTGTTGACCGCCTTCTGGCCAGTACTGCGTATGGTGAGCACTCAGCCGTCGCATGGCTTGACCTTGCCCGCTATGGAGATTCATACGGTTACCAATCAGACCAGCTGTCGCCAACATGGCCTTACCGTGACTGGGTTGTACGCGCCTTCAACGCAAACATGCCATATGACGACTTTATCGTCAATCAGATAGCAGGCGACTTGCGCCCGGATGCCACAGTCGAAACCAAGCTTGGGACGACATTTCAACGCCTCCATAGAATGACGAACGAAGGTGGTTCGGTTGCCGAGGAATGGCGGATGGAAGGGGTGGCTGATCGTGTAAGGACTACGACGACTGCATTTCTCGGCCTGACATTCGAGTGTGCGCGCTGCCACGACCATAAGTTTGATCCAATCAAGCAACGAGACTTTTATTCTTTGGCATCGTTTGTCAACAATGTGGATGAGTACGGCCTCTACAACCAGAGCGATATCGTACCAACGCCTTCACTTCTGCTACCAACACCTGAACAAGACGATGCTATCGGCAAAGCCAGAAAACGCGTTGCCACATTGGAAGCTCAGCTCATTGACCAACAAACGGCAATGCACAGCGAGGCTAAGTCATTTGCGCCTGGGCGTCCTGGCCTTACGGCTCGTTATCACCTTGATGACCGAAACGGTTCATCCCTGCCAAACACCGCGCCTGGCTTTAACGAAGCTGGTTCCGCTCCCCCAGGCTTACTGAGTGTTAAAGGTGTAAGGGGTGATGGTATTCAGCTCAATGGTGACAACGCGCTGTCTCTCGGAGGCTCGGCGCGTATTGCCCGGCATGTTCCACATACGGTTGGGATGTGGATTTTCGATGAACGTGTCGATGATGAACAAATGGTGGTCTTCCACGGAAGTGCTGGTACGGATGTCGGTTTTCATGGTGGCGATGTAACGATAAAAGCGGGCCGAATTACGGCACGGATGTACCGGCATTGGCCTGGCAACGCGATTGCTGTTGAGACAAAGCAGCGTATTCGGGCGAAGGAATGGACGCACCTCACGGTCACCTACGATGGCTCGAGTAGAGCTGCCGGCTATCGCATTTACATCAACGGAGTTCCGCAAGAGACGACAATTGTTCGCGACCATATCTGGAAGGGGACTGGAACACACGCGATTAATGTGGGTGAACGCTTCCGTGAACGCGGATTCCGTGGCGGACGAGTCGATGAAATCGAGGTTTATAACCGTGCGCTGACGCCAACGGAAGTTTCCTGGATGTCGCGTGGAATACCGGCGGAAGAACCCCGGACGCTGGGTGAAGTCGCGATGCCGGATCGACCGATATATACCGCAGCTCACGAAGCAAGGCTGATTGCACTTCGGAAAGAGCTTCAGGATGCCCGTTTTGCCGTTGTGGCGGCTGAAGATTCAGTTCGTGAAGTCCTTGCAATGGAAGAAATGCCGGGTGTTAGGCCGACCTACGTACTTGCAAGGGGTGCCTATGATGCGCCTAAGACACCAGATCAACTTGTCAGCCGACAGGTACCTACGTTCCTTCCTCAGCTTCGCAGTGCCAAACCTAACAGACTTGACCTTGCAAAATGGATGGTCAGTCCAGAAAATCCGCTAGCCTCCAGGGTCGCCGTCAACCGATTGTGGATGCAGCTGTTCGGACGGGGAATTGTTGAAACGCCTGAGGACTTTGGGGTTCAGGGAAGCCGCCCGACGCATCCTGAATTGTTAGACTGGTTGGCCGCCGACTTCCG
>JBEDDQ010000361.1:0-3719 GCA_041176185.1 Armatimonadota bacterium
CTCACAAAGAACGTGCTTACCAGCCTTGATTGCTTCCAAGGCGAACATTTCATGATGGATGTTTTCGCTGCAGATGATGGCCGCATCGGATGCGCCAAGAGCTGCATCAAGGGCTGGGAAAACAGGGATTCCGTAGCGGCTACCCGCTGCCTCGGCGCGTACTGGGTCGTTGTCATACACACCAACGATGCGGGCATCGGAGATGGTGCTCAGCTCGTGGACATACGCATCGGCGTGCAGGTGGGCGGATGAAAGTAGAACGATGTTTTTCACAGAGTGACCACCTTTCGTGTTCGGGATGATTCGAGAGCGGCAGCAGCGACTGCAATGGCCGCACGGCCATCCGCACCCGTCACAGCAAGTGGCGTCCCTTCGACAATCGACTTGGCAAATGCTGCGATCTGCTTGTTATATGGCTCATCGGCATCTGCCAGCGGAGACATCGCTTCCTGCTTCTCAGCCGTCGAGATGAACAACGTCGCGTTATTTCGCGAGTCGTGTGTCAGCAAGCCGCCATCTCCGGCGATTTCAAATGCGTTGTACGAAACCACTGGATCCGCCCAGCAGGCTTCCATGTGCGAGATGACACCACTCTTGTGGCGCAGCGTTACGAGCGCAAAGTCCTGCTTGCAATCCTCACCAAGCGATTCAGTAAGGGAACGGGCATAGACGCGCTCGACCGGACCAAAGAGCCAAAGCAACCAGTCAATCTCGTGGATACCGACATCGTAAATGGCTCCGCCAGACTTGTTGACATCGTGGAACCACGTACCCCACAGCGGGAAAATCCCTCCGCGGCGGCACCGGACAACGGCAGGCGTTCCAACAGCGCCAGCATCGACGGCACGCTTAGCATTCTCATACTCAGGGAAGAAGCGTACAACCTGTCCAATGGTGAGCAGCTTGCCGGATGCCTCTGCTGCAGCCTCGATTGTGTGACAATCTTCGACCGTGAGGGCCATCGGTTTTTCGAGAAGCAAATGCTTACCGGACTCCAAAACCTTCACTGCAGTGTCGGTGTGGAAGCAGGTGGGGATGCAGACGCTGACGACATCCACATCGGATGCCAGCACAGATTCGATACTGGCGGTCGCCGCCGCATGGAACTCAGTTGCCAGCTTAGTTGCGGCATCCAGATTGAAATCACAGATGGTAGTAACGGTCGCATATGGGACGTGTGTCCAAGAGCGGGCATGCTGCTGCCCCATCACACCGGCGCCGATAATTGCTACCTTTAAGGTCGGTCCATTCATGCCGATGATTGTATCTGCCGAACGCTGGCGGCGATATACTACGCGCAAAGTTCAACACTGCGAATTGATGCATTGTCCCCACGTCAACTGTGACGGTTTTGCCAATACCGCAGCGCGTCAGGAGCGGTGACATCAATGCAGCTTTCCCCATCCGGTCCCATCAAAGTCCTCGTCATCCACGGCCCAAACCTGAACCTTCTTGGTATGCGCGAACCCGATGTCTACGGCTCAGTGACATTCTATGAGCTCAACGAGCTCATCGTGCAGGAAGGCAAGCGGATTGGCTGTGAGGTCAGGATCGAGCAGAGTAACCACGAAGGTGTTCTGATTGACCAGATTCATGATGCGCGCGACTGGGCGGATGCCATTGTTATCAATGCAGGAGCATATACGCACACAAGTATCGCAATCGCAGATGCACTACGCGCAGTTCGCCTCCCTACGATTGAGGTGCACCTTAGCAATGTGCATTCCCGTGAGGCATACCGGCATGTTTCGTATCTTGCAGCAGTCGTAACTGGCCAGATCTCCGGTTTCGGCCCACACTCGTATCTCTTGGCAATCGATGCCGCGAAGCGCCTCGTCGATGAAGGTCGTTTCTAAACCCCTCTTTATGTACCGACAAGGTACGCACTTTCATTAAATTCTATCCCTGGAGTAATCAAAATGTCTTTCCGCTTTTCCCGCCGCGTAGAAGGTGTCCGAGACTGGTTGGCATCGCAAACCGATGCAAGTGCAGTCCTGATAACAAACCTCGAGCACGTCAAGTACATCACTGGCTTCACTGGTTCAAATGGCCTTGCATTAATTTCAAAGGACACTGCCATCTTCATTACCGATGGCCGTTACCTCCTTCAGGCAAGCGTTGAAGTCACCGGGTTTGACACCAAAATTGTGGGACAAGCGGTCTTACTTCTTGAAGCGGCCCGTGTGCTGACAGTCCAAGGATTCACAGGCGGACTTGCGATTGAATCGAACACCCTGTCTGTTGATGCGTGGAACACCCTTGTTGGCGGGCTGCCATCGTCAATCAGCCTCGTACCGTCGAACGGCATTGTGGAGGCCATCAAGGCAATCAAAGAGCCACAGGAAATCGATGCAATCCGACGTGCATGTGCGCTGGTCGATGAAGCATGTACGCACATCACCGAGATTGTCAAAATCGGGATGACCGAAGCTGAACTTGCATGGCGTATCGAGGTCTATCTCCGTGAACGTGGTGCCGTCCGGATGGGCTTTGATAGCATCATTGGGTCTGGACCAAACGCAGCCATCATCCACGGGCGTGCGGGAAGCCGCGGCATCGGTTCAAGTGGCGAGCCTGAATTCCTCCTCTGCGACTTTGGCTGCGAAATTGATGGCTATAACTCAGATATCACCCGTACCTTTGTTGTGGGCGGCGAACCAACGGAACGGATGCAACACATCTTCAACACGGTTCACCAAGCACAGGATGCAGCATGTAATGCAATCAAGCCGGGAGTGGCTGGCAAGGATATCGATGCCCTTGCGCGTGGCATTCTGGCAGATGCCGGTTACGGAAACATGCCTCACAACCTTGGCCACGGACTTGGACGACTGGTACACGATGCCGCGGGCTTGCTGTCGCCTTCATCGAAGCTATCCCTGCATGAAAACGTTGTCCTTACGGTCGAACCCGGGATTTACATCGAAGGTTACGGCGCGGTACGCATTGAAGATGACGTTCTGGTCACGGCAGCTGGCTTTGAGCGCCTGACTCAGTACACACGCGACCTTGTTGTTATTGGAGGCTGATATGTCAATGCTGGATAAACTCTACGAAGTGGATCACAGTGCCATTGCGTCCTATCAAGAAAATGGCTGGGTCAGGCTAAATGGCGTTCTGCCTGAGGCTGACCTTGCCCCCCACCGTGATGCAATTATCAACCATACAATGGGTTTTGCTGAGAGCCGGGGCGTGGTCCCGATGGAGCAGCGCAATACCTACGGAAAAGCGTTTATCCAGTATTCGAATCTCTGGGCGCTGCACCCTGATGTCGCAGCATTTGCACTCGCTCCGCGTTTTGCAAAGATTGCCGCTGACTTAATGGGCGTTGATAGCGTTCGGATGTACCACGACCAGGCACTGTTCAAAGAAGTTGGTGGTGGTTTGACGCCTTGGCATCAGGACCAACAGTACTGGCCCCTCGATGGCGCAAAGTGCGTCACGATGTGGATGCCACTTATTGATTGTTCAAAGGTCATGGGAACGATGCGTTTTGCAAACGGTAGTCAGGCGCTCGGCTATCTGGGACCACTGGACATTTCTGATTCATCTGAGCAGCGCCTCCAGAACCTTATCGAGGAAAATGGGTACGCAATTGGCGAAGCTGGAGACATGCTCGCGGGGGATGCTACATTTCACGATGGCTGGTGCATCCACGGTGCACCGGGGAATGCCAGTGATGCCATTCGGGCGGTGATGACGATTATTTACGTCGAAGC
>JBEDDQ010000362.1:0-3348 GCA_041176185.1 Armatimonadota bacterium
GCACTCAGCGCCGCTGCCGCCAGCGTTGCGATTACCGAGTGAGCCCGCGTTGGTGGGTCAAAACTACCCCCGAACAACACAATGCGGGATTTGTTTGCAAACAGCGCGTCAGATGTACTCAATGCTTACGCATCATCATCCGTATCAAATGGCCCCACCTGCTCATCCTGCTTGATGATCGCAAGCTGGTAGGCATTGATGGCAGAGAAGACCCGAAGGAACAGCGGAATCCAGATGGTGAACGACCAGCTGGGCAAAAAGGCCATCGCCGCGATACCGGCAAACAGCCAAGGAAGCCCTTTTTTGTGTTCACCGATTAGCATGTGCCCAAGCCCGGGCATCAGGAAGGACAGAAAAGCACCTAGAAATGGGTTTCCTGAAAGGCCAGACTGGACGGGTGTCCACTCTTCTTGCCCGGATGTCTGAGCGTTTCCAGCTCCGGAGCCCGCTGCGTTAGTGCCTCGTCCTTCGTGGATGCGGTTTATCTGACGCACCGTGGTGCGGGTGTCACGCACACTACTGCGTCCGGCGGGTGTTGACGGCTGTGGGTGATGACCTGTGAGGCTGGCGACATAGCCTGCGGGAAAGTCAGTGCCACACTTCATACAAAACGTAAAGCGTGTACTCGTTGTGCGCTGGCACTTTGGGCAAATCACATCCACTGCTGGCGCGGCGGTGGGTTGCGGTGGGGTCGCCGCTGCCGGAGTTTGAGTCGCCGGGCGGCGGGAAGTCCGACCAGTTTCCGGTAGCGGATGTCGGCGGCCTCGAGCATCAACAGGCGCAGGTGCGGCATTACGGTCACGTCGTGCCTGCTCTTCCGCAAGCTGCGGAGGCAGCGGGATGCTGCCAGGCGTGGAGCGTCGCGCGACCGGGATGTCATCCACCCGGCTTGAGCCCATGACCTGCTCGAAAATCTCATCATCTGCTGGCGAAGCTTCTTGACTGGATATCGTGGACTCTACAGTGTCTTCAGCCTGTGCGGCGTTGGTCTCAATGACATCGTTAGTGGCTTCGATGACAGCTTCATCATCAATGTCATCGGAGACAGTCGCTTCAACGTTCTCCTCAGTCATATCAAATGCAGGCGCCGTAGGCCGCACGGCTAAATCATCCCCTAAGTCGAAGAGCTCAACCGGTTGTGGGGCTGGCGCTTCCTGAACATCGGTTATGGCTGCTTCTGATGATGTTTCCGTAACCGCGTCCGCGTCATCATGGATGGCAAGCGCTGGAACATCGTCGGCAACTTTATCCAGGCTTGAGACTTCAGGAGTGGATGCTTCGCTGACATCGGCTGGTTCAACATCGGCTACGACAGAATCGGTGATAGTGACATCTCCAACCACGACCTCATCGGCTGGCGATACGGGTGTTGGCTCTTGGGATGTCATTTCGGGGCCGTTGTCCATGGGATTTCACTGTCTCGCGGGTGAGGCGATTGTAGCATGATTGATACGCGTGGCTCACGGCATTCGTTCCGTCGCAAGCCACGCAAACCTCTCAATTCCGAAACATTTGGCAGTGAAACCTATGCGAGAATTGGCTTGATTACATTGGCACCTTCGACGCCCGTCAGCTTTGCATCCAGACCCTGAAACTTGAAGCTGAACGCATTGTGGTTGATACCAAACTGATGCAGCATCGTGGCGTGGAGGTCATGAACTGTGGTGACATTCTCGACCGCGGCGTAGCCGAGATCATCCGATGCACCATAAACCATCCCACCCTTAATGCCGGCACCGGCAAGCCAGACCGTCATCGCCTTGTTGTGGTGGTCCCGTCCGGAGCCGCCCTGTGACATCGGGGTGCGGCTAAACTCACCTGCCCACACAATCAGCGTGTCATCAAACATCCCGCGGCGCTTCAAATCCGTGATCAACGCCATACACGCGCGGTCGATTTCCTCAGCCTTGAAAACGATTTCACCCTTGATTCCACCGTGGTGATCCCAGTCCTTGTGATACAGCTGGATGAAGCGGACGCCCTTTTCTGCAAGTCTTCGAGCGAGCAGACAGTTGCTCGCAAAGCTGCCATCCCCGGGGGTACAGCCGTACAGTTCAAGCGTCTCTTTGGATTCTTTGGAGAGGTCCATGAGGTCTGGGACACTCGCCTGCATCTGGAATGCCAGCTCGTACTGCGCTACGCGGGTGGCAACCTCCGGGTCATCCACAAAGGTATTGTGATGTTTATTCAAGGCATTGATGGCCTGAATGTCCATCCCCTGTCGGTCACGTGTAACGCCATTTGGGTTTGTGAGGTAGAGAACGGGGTCACCCTTGCCGCGCAGCTGCACGCCTTGGTATTTGCTTGGTAAAAAGCCACTCGACCACTGGCGTGCGGCGATGGGCTGGTTTTGGCCGCCGCGTCCAAGCGATGTAAGCACGACAAATCCGGGCAAATCCTTCGCGGCATTTCCAAGGCCATACGTCAGCCAGGAGCCCATGCTTGGCCTCCCCGCGATCTGCGAGCCGGTGTTCATAAACATATGTGCCGGGTCGTGGTTAATGGCATCCGTCGTCATCGAGCGGATCAGACAGATGTCATCAATGACCGAACCGATTTTCGGGAACAGCGAGCAGATTTCGGTTTGGTTTTTGCCGAATTTCTGAAACGGATGCTGGGGACCAAAGCAGATCAGCGGAGCCCCTTGGAGCGGTGCGATGTGTTGCCCTTTTGTCATCGACTCTGGCATCGGCTTGCCATTCATCTCCGCAAGCTTAGGCTTTGGGTCGAATGTCTCGAGGTGGCTTGGGCCGCCGGCCATACTCAGCCAGATCACCCGCTTGGCTTTGCCCCGCCCGGTGAGCGCTTTACTACCGGCGAGGGCTCCACCTGTCTGAGGATTGATAACGCCTGCGACGCCGGGGAGGCCCAGCGATGCCAGCGCAACCAGGCCGAGGCCCTGCGTCGTGCGACCGAGCAAAGCGCGACGCGTCATTTGCTGGGCGTGTGCCTGCTTCAGCTCATCCTGAATATTGATTGGTTGGCTCATTGTCGTGTAATCGTTTCGTGGAGGTTGATAAGGATACGTGCGATGTGGGACCAAGCGGCGAGCTCCGGTTTGTCACTGCCATCCGGGACCGGCGCAAAGCCTGTTTTCAAGAAAGCATCCGCTGCCGCGGGGTCTTCCTTGTAACTTGCTAGATGCTTTTCATAGACACCGCGTAGCGTCGCGAGCTCGGCTGGCGCTGGGTTGCGCTGCAGCGCTGTTTGGAATGCCCATGTGATGCGCTCGCCGGTTCCACCCTTTGCTTCCTTCTGGATACGGGCGCCAAATGCGCGTGCCGCTTCCACATAAGTCGGGTCGTTCAAGAGGACGAGTGCCTGCTGCGGGATGTTTGAGCGGTTGCG
>JBEDDQ010000363.1:0-2809 GCA_041176185.1 Armatimonadota bacterium
AACGTGGCTTGGCCCGGTGATGATGGTGGTGTCGGTGCTCTCGATGATGTCGATGATGATGCGGCCGAACACATCGGTGTTTGTGGCGGCGGTCCCCATGCTAGGTCCCGCACTCGTGCTCAAACAGGCGCTGCAGTCCATCATCAATCCGGTGTTTATCGGCATCGCCGCAGGGACATCGGTTGTCTACGCAGTGCTCGCGGTGTGGCTTGCAGCCCGGATGTTTATGAAGGAGTCGGTGCTCCTTAGGACGTGAACCCGATGTTTGAGTCGGCTGAGTGGTTTGTCGCAGGAAGGGTGTTGATTGATGTTGTTTCGTATGTTTGATGGCCTGACAAAGGCGCAGCGCATCCGGACCTTTGAAACGATTTGGTCCCGTGTAAAGACGCGCCACTGGGATGCCCGCAAGGTCGGGGCAAACTGGGATGCCGTTCGCAAGGTCTATCGCCCACGGGTTGAAGCAGAACAATCGAACTCTGCGTTCTACACCTTGATGCAGCAGATGGTCGGAGAGCTCGGCCAGTCCCACTTTGGGGTGATTCCTCCGGAAGCGGATGTCGCATCTGATGCGCAGAGTGTGACTCATGGCGCGGGTTGGCATGGGATGCATATTCGTAACGTCTACAACGAGCCGGTCGTCGTTGAGGTTGAGCGCGACTCGCCTGCGGCACAGGCTGGTGTAAAGGCCGGCTGGGTGATCGAGAAGGTTGGCGACACAGCCGTCCGCGACCGCCTGAAGAAAATCTTTACGGTCAAGCAGCGCATCGGGATGACCAACGTGATGTTTGCATCCGCCGCTGGTCAGATGACCAAGGGGCCGATTGGCACCGCGATGAAGTACACCTTCCGTGACGCCAATGACAAGCTTGTTGAAGTAGACATCACGTGTATTCAGACACCAGGTGAGACGGCATCGTTTGGAAACCTCACAGATATCCCGACAACGCTGCAGACCACTGTGATCGAAGGCGACATTTTGGTGATTCGCTTCAATATCTGGTTGTTGACACCGCTCATGGCCCAGATCCGTGAAGCGATTCTTGGACATGCGGATGCCAAGGGGATGATTATTGACCTCCGTGGAAATCCGGGTGGCGTGGGGATGATGGCGAGTGGGCTTGCCGGGATGTTCATGCCTAAGGGTAAGAACAAGCTGTCGCTGGGCGACATGAATATGCGTGCTAGCCAGCTGCACTTTGCGATTAATCCACAGCCGCCGTTTTACCGTGGACCGATTGCGATTTTGATTGATGAAATGTCACTGTCCACAAGTGAGGTTTTTGCCGGGGGGATGCAGGACATCCGCCGTGCGGTTATTGTCGGCCGGACGACCGGTGGGATGGTCCTCCCGAGTAACATTGAAAGCCTGGATGGTGGCTTGAAGTTCCAATACGCCATCGCAGATTTCAAGACGCCAAAGGGTGTGCTGCTCGAGGCGCGTGGCGTCCGGCCAGATGTTCCTGTCCGTTTGACACGTCAGTCACTTTCCGGTGATCAGGATCCAATGATTACGGCGGCTGTCAAGGCGCTTGTGCGGGCGCCGCGCTGGTAGGTGAGTGTGGGTTTAGTCGGGTGGTTTTGAATATAGAGATTCCAAGTTCTCTAACGCGCCAATCAGCGTTGTGCTTGTAGTTTTTGTATTTCTTCACCAAGTCGCAATTTGCGGCGGCTGTCAAGGCGCTTGCGCGAGCGCCGCGCTGGTAGGTGAGTGTCAGGATTTTTACGAGAGCAGTATAGTTGGTTGGATGATTCATGTTCAGGAGTCAATTATGAAGATTTTGATGTCAATTGCATTGGGGCTTGCGGTGCTTTCCGGCCCGGTGATGGCGCAAAAGGCTGGGGCTGGTAAGAAGCCGGCAGTGTCGAATGTTGCATCACTCAAGACTGCGGATGCCATTCTAAGCGCATCGGCAAAGGCAATGGGGAGCGCTGTATCGGACAAAATTACGACCACTGTTGCTAAGGCAAAAATGTCAATCCCTGCCAACGGTTTGAATGGCGAAATGGAAATGACCGTGAGTAAGGAACGCTTTTATATGAAGCAGTCCCTTCCCGGCATCGGCGACATCATGCAGGGCTTTGATGGCAAACTTGGCTGGGCTAAAGATCCTATCAATGGATTGCGTGACCTGGAAGGCGCTGAGCTTGAACAGGTAAAGAACGAAGTCCAGAATCAAATGGCGTCCGATTGGAAGAAGCGCTACAAGAAGGCAGAGCTCCTCGGTGTCCGCAAGGTTGGCACAGCGCAGGCTTATGCGATTCGCTTGACGCCAAAGACGGGCGGACCACAGACGCAATACTTTGACACAAAGTCACTGTTCCTGATCCGGACAGACATGGTTGCCGTTGGCCCAACGGGAAAGATTCCTACGGAGACCTATTTGTCAGACTACCGGCTGATTGATGGGATGCAGATTCCATTCAAGACGCGGAGCATTGTGTCAGGCATTCAGGAAGTAATCATCACTTACACGGATGTGAAGAACAACGTTGCCGTGGATAACAGCATCTTCAAGAAGCCAAAGGCTGAACCTAAGAAGTAGGGATTGTGTTTTCTTGGTTTGATCAAGGGGGAGCCGTGCTGTGTTTGCAGTGCGGCTTTTTCTTTTCTTGGCTTCTGGAGCATCCAGAAAATCCGATATTAATGAATCAGCATTACTTCTAAGCTGAAGGCAGAAACTACAGCGCCTTGCGAAGCACAACCGCAAGTGCCGGCGCACCCAGCAGAGCAGTGATGACGCCAATCGGAATCGGCATCCCGGGGCGAAGGGTTCGCGACAGTACATCTGCGACAAGAAGCAAAAGCCCA
>JBEDDQ010000364.1:0-2861 GCA_041176185.1 Armatimonadota bacterium
CGCGCATCCCAGAGGTTTACCTGCCGCAGCAGCGTCTCCGTCAGCTGTTTACGCTCTTTGGAATGCTTGATGCCTTTGAGCTCGGCGAAGTGGTCAAGCGTTGCCTCGCCGCTGAGCGTTGGGTAGAAGCCAAACTCTTGTGGGAGGTAGCCGAGCGTTGCGCGCATCGCATCTTTCTGGCGGATGACATCCACTCCGTTTAGCAAAACACTGCCGCTGTCCGGCTCCTGAAGGGTGGCGATGGTGCGCATCAGCGATGACTTGCCGGCACCATTTGGCCCGAGGAGTCCATAGAGTCCAACCGGGATGGAAAGGCTTACATTGTCGAGTGCGTGAACACCATTTGGGTAGGTTTTCGAGATGTTTGAGATTTCAATCATGGTTTGTGCTTTCACGGGTGGGAGCGGCTGCCTCGGCGATCAGATCAGGGCAGGTAAAGAGGGCGATGTACTGAGGGGTTGCGGTGGGATCTTCGGCAGGGCCTGTTTGTGACATGACTGCATAGACAGCATCCTTGAATGCTTTGTAGTCGTCAGTCGTTAGGTTGATGGTTGCGCCGAAGAGCGCCATCCGGTCGACGGGGAGGGGTGTTTCCTCACGCTCTGCATGACGGGAAAAGTGCCCGGTCACGACTGAGGACAACATTGAAATCAGGGGCATCAGGGTTGCGTGGGTAACCGCATCCCGGTCAACCTTTCGTTTCGCATCGACGATGGAATAGTAGGTCGCCGGCGCGCCATCGGTGGATTCACGCTTCACCGCTTCGACAAATCCAACATCCTGAAGCACTTTGATGTGCCTGTAAATGCTGGTGATCGATGCCTGTTTGCCTGGGTTTTGTGAGATGAATTCATGTAGCATCGCGGGAGTCATCGGCCTTGATTCAAGCAACGCGACGATTTTTCCACGAATCGGATGCAGGATGGCTTCTACAGTATTCATACGGTGTATAGTCATACTAGATGCTTATTATCATTATTGCAAATATGTATTCTGAACTGTTTCCATTGAAGAACGGATGCTTTCGGGAAACCTTGTAAGAACCGTCCTGATTGCAACCCGGTATGATGCGACCAACGTGCGCGGTTGTTTGCACGCTTTGGAGCATCCAAATGTCAGTCCAGTCATCCCGTAATCACGCAAGCGAATCCCGCTTCGATAGAGATGTCACATCCCGTATAAAAGGCACGCCGTTTACGAAAACGTGTCGCGTTCTCGAGAACCGCAGCGATACCGAACGTGTTGTTTTCACGCTCTCCTTCCGCAAAGTGATTGGACCTGCGGCCAAGTTTCAAGGGCATCGTATCCTTGGCGTGGATGGCTTGGTGGAGATCACCAAAGGTGCTGACTCACACATGTTTTTGGGCATCGCTCATCCGGATGGGACAAATGCAAGCGTTGCCGGCTGGCTGACACAGAACCGGGGCAGCGGCTCGATGCATGTCCATGTAGATGCTGGCCAACTCATTCTGGAAGCACGGCTTAACTATGGCCGCTTGGTGCTGAAGCCTGGCGAGAAGGTTATCACCGATGCCTGGGTTTTCGCCGATGGCATCAATGGCCCACATGGCCTTGAAGACTACGCCGACCTAATCGCATCCGAATATAAAATCAAGCTCCCAAATGCGCCATCGGGCTACTGCAGCTGGTACTCCGCTCCGCATGGAGGGGCATCGGATGAGCGTGCCAACGCAGACCTGGCATCGTTTGCCGGGAAACACCTGAAGGCGTACGGCTTTGACACCATCCTCACGGATGACCAATGGCAAGGCCCAAGCGTAACCAAGGGCGGCATCATGGGCTCAGGCCCGACCGGCAACTTCACGCGCCACGACCCAAAAGGTCCTTATCCCAGTGGGATGAAAGCAAACGCAGCAAACCTTGCCACTAGTGGGATGCGCGCCGGACTTTGGTTTATGCCATTTTCGTGGGATCCACGTGACCCATTGTTTTCTGGGCACGCGGATTGGTTTGTGAAAAAGCCGGATGGCAGCAATTACGAAGTGCTATGGGCGGGCTGGTGTGTCGACATGACGCGGTCAGACACCCGTGCGTTTCTCGCCGAGACGGTGAAGCGCATCACGCATGATTGGGGCTATCGCTACCTCAAGCCAGACGCGATGTGGACGGGGCTCGCCACGTTATGTACATACCCAGGGACACAGTTCGTAAATGACCACTTTGGTGATGCAGTCTTTACGGACAAGTACGCAACGAACATCGATGCCTATCGGGCTGGAATCAAGACGATGCGGACAGCAGCCGCTCCTGGGACCTACATCGCTGCATGTAATGTGGCACAGAATTTCCGCTCGATGGGCGGGGCGATTGGTCTTGTGGATGCGATGCGTATCGGTCCCGACACCGGTGCCAACTGGGCCGATATCCTCCCAAACTTCCATCTAGGAAGCCGACTGTACTTCTTCAATCACCGTGTTTGGCATAATGACCCAGACTGTTTGATGCTGCGGAGCCCTCTGACAGTGCAGCAGGCAAGGTCGTTTGCCAGCTGGGTCGCCGTGACGGGCTCGCTCAACCTTGTCTCTGAATGGCTTCCCGGACTCCCGGATGACCGTATTGAGTGCATTAAGCGTTCGATGCCAAACGTGGGGATTGCGGCAACGCCGCTTGATGTCTTCGAGAACTCTCCTGCACGGGTCTGGGAGCTAAAGCGTGGGAATCGCCATGTGGTTGGTCTCTTCAACTACGATGCTGCTAAGCCGCAACACATTTCGCTTCCAGTTGAGCGCCTCGGGTTTAGCGCTACCGGAACGGTTATCTACGCGCTTGACTTTTGGACGCAAAAGGTGTCCGTGGTCGTTGGAGGCGAGCTGTCCGCGACATTGCCACCATGCGGGAAC
>JBEDDQ010000365.1:0-4540 GCA_041176185.1 Armatimonadota bacterium
GCCTACGATGCTTTGGGACGCCCAATCGAGGTCAGGAATCCATCCGGGCGTGTGACTCGCCTTGCATACGACGCAGCGGGAAATGTCAATGTCATAGACATGCCAGGAGGTCGGCGCTGGCTGGTTTCCTACGATGCAATGGGTCGGAGAACGCGGGTTACATCCCCGGATGGAACATCGCAGAACTATAACTACGACCCGGATGGAAATCTGACGTCGTTTGTGGATGCCGCAGGAAACGTGACGTCCTACGCCTATGACATCGGTGGAAACCTTGTCAGCCGCGTGGATGCATCGGGCCGGATGACAACGTATACCTACGATTCCATCGGCAGATTGATTTCGCAAGTATCGCCAGTCTCTGGTGTGACTTCCTACCAATGGTCTGCCACCGATGAGCTGACATCGATTACGGATGCAGCCGGCAAGCGGGTATCGGCGACGTATGATCTCTGTTCTCGACAGACGGCGATATCAAGCTCGGACCTATCGGTTTGGGCGCGATTCACGTTCGATGCCGATGACAGGCCAACGCAGCTAGTGGATGGTACGGGAACCACCAAGTGGCTCTACACCGCAAATGGTCTACCGTATCAGGTGACAAGTCCCGGTGGGATGGTTACGCATACCTACGATGCGGATGGCAGGCTTACAGGAAGCAGTATAGGTGGAAAAGCGGTTCGCTACGTCCCGAATGCCCGTGGAGATATCGCACGTTTTTATGCCCCGAATGGGAGCTATGCAAGTACTATTCGTGATCTGGATGGTGGATTGAGTAGTGTGCAGTTCCCGGATGGACGGGTTGCTCAGTGGCAGCGGGATGCGGTCTCAGGCGATGTGACAAAGCTCTCCGTTAGGTCGGCTAACGGGAGTGAGATTTGGAGACGCGAGTATACCTACGATGCAAACGGAAGGCTTTCCGGTATGCAAAGCCCGGGCGGAAGTATCAGCGTTGGGCGAGATCTGATGGGAAATATCAACCAGATCACCCGCAGCATCGGGGCAAATACTGTGGTTACCGCGATGCAGTTTGACCGGGTTGGCCAGCTTTCATCGATTGGGAGTGGAATCGTTGCGACACCTGTTGTTTCGGACCCTCAGGGTAGACCACAGCGTGTGGGCGATTGGCAAATGACCTACGACCAGGCTGGGAATGTCACTCAGCTGGATAGTCAGGTCGGAGGCATTGGGTATCGCTTGCAGTGGGATGCTAACGGACAGCTGGTTGGAATCAGTGAAACAGGTACTACCTCACGGAGTATCAGTTTGCAGTACAGCGGAACTGGCCAATGGACCGGTGTGAATGGTGTTCAAAATGCCGTCTTGGATACTGGATCGCATACGCCAGTGCTCGGTGCATCCACACCCAACTGGTTTACGGATGACCAGCTGCAATTCAATATCGATGGTGCTGGGGTTTACCACTTTCAAGTTCCCGATCCGATTGGGAATCTGGTTACCATTGATGACATCAGTTCTGCCCAGGATGTCACAACATCACTTCCGGCTAAGCACGCAGCATTTGGCGGGCGGCAGGCTCCGTTTGGGTTGCCGTTTATCAGATTCGGCGCACGGTGGGTGTTTCTTGGAACCGGGATGTTTATCTCACCCGATCCGATCGACAGCGACCTAAGCGGGTATGTGTATGCAGACAACGATGCATTCTCAAGTTCCGATCCGTTCGGACTGGAGAAGCTTGTATTCACTCCCATTGGCCCAGGAATTCCAACCCGTTACGGCGGGATTACGCAGGGCAAGCTGCAGCTCTTGGATGACAAGGGTGGGATTCGCGCGACTTGGCCTGTCAATACCGGTGGTTTCAGGTCGGATACTACGCGCGTTCCACCGGGTAAACCGACGCGGCTCCCACGTGGCACCTACGATGTGACATTTCCCCGACGACGTGACCATCCAGGAATGGTGCGACAGGGTTTTGGATTTAGCTTCAACCTCGAACCTAAGTTTCCAACGAACCGTTCGCTTATCCGTATTCATCCGGATGGCAATAATCCTGGAACCCAGGGTTGTATTGGAGTCGTGGGAACACGGAGCGAGCTGGAAAAGATGTACCGCTTGCTCTCTGAGCTGGTGCGAAAGGAGGACCTCGACCTCATCGTGAAGTAGGCCATTCCCCCGGCAGCCATGTGCTTGCTGCTAGGTGCCGGGGGCTCATTTGTCTCCAAAGGAGAAGACGTAATGCAATCAAAAATCAAGTTTCCCACCATGACGTTGACTCGCGGTGGTGTCCAGGTGGCGATCCGCCTCATACCTATTACCGTGACCCCAAGCCAAGTCAGGTGTGTAAACAACCGATACTTTGTAGGTGATGCTCGACTGCATGGAACCGATGAGATACCCCGCAAGCCACTCAGTGGGTTCAGGGTACAAGTTCAATGGGGCAAGAGTGCTCCTTGGTTCGGAAAGAAAGCTCCGATTTTTCTTGCACAGCACAGAGCATTTTCTCAGCACTCACTCAGTGAGGAACCGGCTGCCGTCTTGGTCGTCCCTGGCGATAATGATCAGGAATTTCTGGTCACGATTACTGGTGGAGATGCCGCAGGCAGCTTTACTTGGTGGGGAGTTTACTCTCGCTACGGTCTGGGGTCATCGTTTTCGGAAGGACCGATTTAGTCGAGATGTAGGCTGCTGGCAACCCTTAAAGATGCCGGCAGCCTGCTTGCATCCGATAGCTGCTTTGCGTAACGATAGGCATTGCAACATAGATGGCTGACTTAGCCCTGGAGAAATGCAATGCCGCTCATTGATATGCCAATGGATGAACTGAAGTCTTACGGTGGTCGAAATCCACGACCGGATGACTTTGATGCCTATTGGGCGGCAGGTCTT
Organism: Armatimonadota bacterium; assembly: GCA_041176185.1. GTDB lineage: Bacteria > Armatimonadota > Armatimonadia > Armatimonadales > Armatimonadaceae > CAIRTT01. The sequence continues at coordinate 2,848 of JBEDDQ010000365.1, forward strand.
GCAGAGCTTGACCAGACAGATCCGGATATCACGCTTGCTCCAGCCACCATTTTGTCGAAGTCAGCGGAATGCTTTCACTTGACATTTACCGGTGTGGGCGGAGCGCGTGTATACGCGAAGTATCTGCGTCCTATTGGGCTAACCGCACCGGGCCCGGCCATTCTGATGTTTCACGGCTACACGGCAAGCTCAGGGGATTGGTCAGACAAACTGGCGTATGTCTCACAGGGTTTTTCCATTTTGGCGATGGACTGTCGTGGTCAGGGAGGCCAGTCGACCGACCCAGGCGGAGTAACAGGGAATACACTGAGTGGACATATCATCCGAGGGCTCGCAGATGCTCCAGAACGCCTCTATTACCGCAATGTCTACCTCGACACGGTGCAGCTGGCGCGGATTGCTGGGCACCTTCCAAATGTCGATGCCAATCGTTTAGGTGCGCTGGGCGGATCACAGGGAGGCGCTTTGACGCTTGCCTGCGCAGCCCTACACCCAGCAATTCGAAAGGCCGCGCCAACATATCCATTCCTTTGTGACTTTCAACGCGTATGGGAGATGGATTTAGCAAAGGGTGCCTACGAGGAACTGGCGACCTTCTTCCGTCGTTTTGATCCCCGCCATGAGCGCATTAACCAATGGTTTGAGCGACTGGGTTATATCGATTGCCAGCACCTCACATCGCGTATTCAAGCCGATGTCCTGATGCCGATTGGACTCATGGATGCGATTTGTCCACCGAGCACTCAGATGGCAGCTTACAACAAAATTACATCCCGTAAGGAGTTACTCATTTACCCTGACTTCGGGCATGAGCATTTGCCCCAGGCGAGCGACATAGTATTCAACTTTATGGCTGACTTATAGTCATGTGCTTTTTATCCCCAAGGAGGTGACATAGGCGCATGTAAGGGTGTGTTGTTGTGGAACGGTCAGATTGGATACAAAACTACGCACAATGAAAAGGCGAACAACCTGAATTGTATTGGCGCGCTGTTACAGCCATTTGTCATTGATTAGCATGACCTGCCGCAAGCGATATGGCATTTATCAAAGGCAATGCGAAACACGGACCACAGGCAACATGCTCGCTACGCAATAATCCCGTGGTGGACTACGCCGTGGACATCCGTGAGGCGGTAGTTACGCCCGCCGGCACACTGAGACGCTAACCTACAAAGCGTCACAGCTCACCAACGCACCAAGAAACGACAAACCACCACACAAAACCGCTACGCAATAATCCCGTGGTGGACAATGCCGTGGACATCCGTGAGGCGGTAGTTACGCCCGCCGTAGAAATACGTCAGCTTCGTGTGGTCCATACCCATTAAGTGCAACATCGTCGCATGGAGATCATGCAAGTGCATCTTGTCCTTCACCGCGTAAAAGCCATAGTCATCCGTCTCGCCGTACCGAAAGCCTGCCTTGACCCCACCGCCTGCAAGGATGGTAGTAAACCCATGTGGATTGTGGTCGCGGCCATCATCCCCTTGCGCCACAGGCGTACGCCCAAACTCACCACTGATCACAACCAGCGTATCCTTAAGCATCCCGCGGCTCTTCAGATCACGAATAAGCCCAGCAATCGGTTTGTCCACCTCCGCAGCATTGCTTGTATGGTCCTTACGCAAATCACCGTGCTGGTCCCACTTGTACGAATGCGTCACCTGTACGAAGCGCACGCCCTTCTCAG
>JBEDDQ010000366.1:0-10849 GCA_041176185.1 Armatimonadota bacterium
GTCGAAAACCATATGCCTCAGGTTGTGGTCATCGATGAAATTGGAACCGAGCAGGAAGCCTTTGCAGCACGCACCATCGCTGAACGCGGTGTTCAACTTGTCGGTACCGCTCACGGAAACACCCTCGAAAACCTGATGCTAAACCCGACACTAAGTGATCTGGTTGGCGGAATCCAAACCGTGACTCTTGGCGATGAAGAAGCGAAGCGACGAGGGACCCAAAAAAGTGTCCTCGAGCGCAAGGCACCTCCTACATTCGATGTCGTGATCGAAATCCTGGATGTCAACAAGCTTGCTATCCACCACGATGTTGCAAAGGTCGTTGACAAACTCCTGCGTGGACAGCAGCCGCGACCAGAGATTCGCCAGCGGGCGCAGGATGGTACGGTCGAAGTCGTTCAAGCACGTGTCTTGCCACCAGATCGACCAGGTGAGGTAACCGGTGGCACCTATGGTGTAACTTACGATCCGATCGAAAATCGCTATTCCAGCGACTTTGGCCGCTCAGATGACTTGACCGATCAACGCCATACAGAAGGGGAAAGCGGACAGCCAAAGCAAAAAGTCCTCAAGCTTTTCCCATACGGCGTTTCGAAATCACGACTCGACCGGGCAATAATGCAGGCACGCGTGCCGGCGATAATCGTTCGGGACTTCACCGATGCCGATGTCGTCGTTGCCCTGAAGGCAACCTTCCGGCGTGATCCTGCAAAGATGCACGATGCCCGTTCACGCGGTGCAAGCGTTGTCGTGGTCAAGAGCAATACTTACATCCAAATCGAAAACCTCGTTCGAGACCTATTTGGTATTCCACATTCGGTTGCACCGAGTGAGGAGGACGATGCTATCGCCGAGGCTGAAGAAGCCGTAAACAGTGTTGCAGACTCTGGTGAAATGGTTGAGCTGCCGCCTAGGAATGCCTATGTCCGCCGCCTTCAACACCAGGTGATTGAAGCTGCTGGACTCTTGTCTGAGTCCGTGGGCGTTGAGCCGAGACGTCGTCTCCGTGTTTACCGGAACCGCGACCGGGAGGCGTAGTCGTGAGTCGTCTTGAGCAGCAGCTGGAGTTTCTGCGCGTTGTGGATGCGCTTAAACGCGTGGACCGGATGACCCGGCTCATTCAACGCTCTGGGGAAACATCCCGCCGCGAGAACTCAGCAGAACATAGCTGGCACTTGGCACTTATGGCGATGATGCTCGTCGAACACGCAAATGAACCCGTAGATTTGGCGCGGGTCCTACAAATGATCCTTGTTCATGACATCGTCGAAATCGATGCCGGTGACACGTTTGTCTACGATGCTGCTGCGATGATCGGGAAGGCCGAACGTGAGCAACAGGCTGCTGAGCGGATTTTTGGCATGCTACCGGATGACCAAAAGGCGGAATGCTTGGCGCTTTGGCATGAGTTTGAGGCGCGTGAGACCCCGGAAGCTAAGTACGCCAGCGCATTGGACCGCCTGGCCGGGATGCTTCCCAATGCCGCTAATAATGGTGGTACATGGAATGAGCATCACGTGACGGTTGAGCAGGTCACGCGAAGAAATGAGAGTATCGCGACGGGATCCGATGTCCTTTGGGATCATGCAAGGCAATGGATTCACGCTGTTCATGCGGCTGGGCTAATCGATACCGAGGCTGACCGACTATGAGACCTGTGTTACGGGTAGGCATGCTGCCGATTTTCCTAACGGGCGTCACGGCGATCGGTACGTCTATTGTCGCGTTATCGGCTAGTGCAGTTCCAGTTCATAAACAGGGCACAGTGACGAATGTTGAGATCACCCGTGATGTCACACCGCTTCTGACACGCTACTGCCAGCCGTGCCACACAGGTGAGACACCCAGCGCTGGCATCCGCATACCAAATGGGCTGACCAATGACAGCCTCAAGACAGACCGTGACCTGTATCGTCGCATCCACCAGGTTGTCCGCGAGCGTTCAATGCCTCCATCCGGTTCGCCGATGCCAAATGCACAGCGTAGAACAGCCGCATTAGATACGCTGGGTAGAGCCTTGGATGCCCTTGACCTTGCTGCTAAGCCGACCGACCCGGGCCGCGTTGCACCGCGACGCCTAAACCGAACAGAATACAACAATACGGTTCAAGACCTCTTCGCGATTACGATTACTCCCGCTGATAACTTTCCAGTTGACAGTGGTGGAGGTGGGGGCTTCGATAACAATGCGGATACGCTCTACCTGCCTCCGGTCCTGCTTGAACGCTATCTCGTAGCTGCTGATCAGATTCTGGATGCTGCAAAGCCAGAGACTTGGTTACTTGTAAAGCCAGGAAAGTCCATCACCGATCTTGAAGCCGCACGTAAGTCGCTCAAAGGATTTGCTACTAAAGCGTTTCGACGTCCAGTGGGTCCAGCAGAGCTCGCTGGCCTTGTCTCGCTGTTCCGACGACAGCGACAAGGTGGGGCAACATATACGGCAGCACTTCGGGTCGCCACTAAAGCTGTGCTGGTGTCTCCGGGATTCTTGTTCCGTGTGGATGAAGCACTGCCCGCAAAGTCAGGTCCACAGCCATTAGATGCCTACACAATTGCAAGTAGGATGTCCTATTTCGTGTGGTCATCGATGCCAGATGCACAGCTAATGGCAGCTGCGGCGAATGGTTCCCTCCTAAAGCAGGATGTTCAGACCGCTCACCTTCGCCGGATGCTCCAGTCACCGCGGGCCAATACCTTTGGAGCGCTGTTCGGTGGACAGTGGCTACGGGCAAAAGAAGTCCTACAAACGGCACAGCCAGACCCCGGCAAGTACCCGATGTTCACTAAGTCACTGCGTCAAGCAATGTTTGACGAGGTGTCGATGTACATCTCAACAATGGTCCGGGAGAATCTACCGGTGCGCAAGCTCGTCGAGAGTGACTTTACGTTTGTCAATGATGAACTGGCGCGACACTACGGTTTGCCTGGAATTATTGGTCCTGAGATGCGCCGCGTTTCAACCGATGGGGTACAGCGTGGCGGTCTACTTGGAATGGGAGCATTGCTGACTGTAACAAGTTATTCGCAGCGGACCAGTCCGGTCCTTCGAGGAAAATGGGTGATGGCCGAGGTCCTCGGCGCACCTCCTCCGCCGCCGCCGCCGGTTGTAAGTACACTTCCTGCTGATGAGCGCCCGCAAAAAGGCTTGACGCTTCGTCAGCGTCTCGAAGCACATCGAAATAAACCTGAGTGCAAAGGGTGTCACCAACGCATTGACCCGATGGGCTTTGCACTCGAAAACTTTGATGCCGTTGGCAGGTGGCGTACAGAAATCGGTGGTGTAGCCGTGGATGCCCGCGGAGAGCTGGCATCAGGTGAGACATTTGATGGCATCAAAGGGATGCGGACGGTGTTGCTGGCCCGGGAGGATGACATCGCCCGGAATGTGGTTGAGCGGTTGATGGCCTATGCCTTAGGGCGTGGACTTGAGCCAGAAGACCTTCCGAGCGTGTCTGTGATTATGAGGCAATGTAAGCCTGGCGGCTATCGGATGCAGGATTTGATGACCGGTGTGGTTCAATCTCTACCATTCCGATACAAGCGCCGGGCTACCCCGGTTTCTGCAGCCGCAAGTGCCGCTGCAACAAAGTGAGGAGTTACGGATGAAGAAATGGGTTATGGGAGCAGTCGCGGCAATTACATTGACCGCAATCGCTACTCCAGCCATGGCTAAGGACCGCTGGGAAAAGATCTTCGATGGCAAGACGCTTTCCGGCTGGACCCTTATTGGCAAGGGTGGGCGAGGTTACGTTGTTGAAAATGGTGAGCTGGTGTGTCCTGCGGATGGCGGCGGCAATCTGTTTACCGAAAAGGAATACTCTGACTTTAAGTTCCGCTTTGAGTTCAAACTAACATCCGGTGCCAACAATGGAATCGGACTTCGCGCACCGTTATCCGGTGATGCCGCATATGTCGGTATGGAGAGTCAGGTTCTTGATGACACAGCGGAAATCTACAAAAATCTCCTCCCTGGTCAATACCATGGCTCGATCTATAAAGTTTTTCCTGCAAAGCGTGGATTCCTAAAGCCTCTGGGTGAGTGGAACAAGGAAACGATCGAGGTTATTGGACGAAAGATCAAAATCACGCTCAACGGGACAGTTATTGTGGATGGTGACATCAATGGTGTGACCGACCCCGCAATCCTTGCTGAGCATCCAGGCTTGCTTCGCACATCCGGGCATATTGGCTTCCTCGGCCACGGAACGCATGTCCGTTTCCGTAACCTCGAGGCGGTTGACCTAGCCAAGGCTCCCGTTGACAACAAGGCACCACAGGGCTTCACCGCGCTTTTTAATGGCAAAGACCTCTCCGGATGGAAAGGGCTTGTCGGAAACCCGATTACCCGAGCGAAGATGTCCCCAGCTGAGCTGAAAGCAGCAGAAGACAAAGCCACGCTTGAGGCGTTAAAGCACTGGTCTGTTGTGGATGGCGTGATCACGTACGATGGCAAGAATGACAGTCTGGCAACGGCTCGGGATTATAAGGATTTTGAGCTGCACGTTGACTGGAAAATCGGCGATAACGGAGATTCTGGTATCTACCTTCGCGGCTCCCCGCAGGTCCAAATTTGGGATCCAAAGTACTGGAAGATCGGCTCTGGAGGTCTCTATAACAACCAAAAGAATCCAAGCCAGCCAACCAGCATCGCAGACAATCCAATCGGTGAGTGGAATCGCTTCGTTATCCTGATGCAAGGTGATAAGGTTACGATTTACCTCAATGGTGTCCTCGTTGTACAAAATGTAACGCTTGAGAACTACTGGGATCGCAAGCTCGCAATCTTCCCTACGGGTCAGATTGAGCTGCAGCATCACGGAAATCCAATCTACTTCAAGAACGTATATCTGCGGGAACTGAAATAGCACTGACGGGTGGGAGGTTTATGGGATGACACGAAAAACTGTACTCAGAGGCGCGGGTGTAGCTTTAGCGCTGCCTTGGCTCGAGTCAATGCAGGCACAAGCATCCTCACGACAGTCTGTTAAACCTCCCACTCGCTTTGGATTTCTTTACTTTGCCAATGGTGTGCATCCCAAAAAGTGGACACCCGAAGGCTCCCCGTTTTCCGGGACTCTCAAGCCACTCGAGAGCCTGCAGGGGGACATCCTGACCTTCGAAAACCTGATGAACCGCAACAGTATCGAGGGGGATGGCCACTATTACAAAGTGGCTCCAATCTTATGTGGCACTGCTATAACGAAGACGACGGGCCGTGATGTACGTTCAGGCGGTGTCTCGCTTGATCAGCTCATGGCACAGCACAGCGGAAGTGCGACCCCGCTTCCAAGCTTGGAGCTGGCCATCGAGCCTCCGACAGCGTATGTCGACACCAATGTCGGTTTGACTACGCTTTATGGAAGCCACGTTTCTTGGTCAACACCGACAACACCGGTGACACGTGAACTGAACCCTCAGCTGGCTTTTGACAGAGTGTTCCGGTCTACCGCAGGGAATGGACCTGTTTTTGGCGCCACTGATAAGAGTATTCTCGATACAGTCATCGCAGATGCATCCGGACTGCGGAATCGCCTTGGTGCCGATGATCGCCAAAAGGTTGATGAGTACCTAGATGCAGTACGTTCGGTAGAGAAGCGCATCGCATATGACATGGCGCGGCGTAAAGGTAGCATTCTTGATGGCGGAGTCTTAAAGTCGGAAGTGGACTCACTGGGCCGTAGGATTACCGATTGGTACGCCGTTCGGAGTGAGAAACGCGGCATTGACCATACCGAACAGGTCCGACTTATGCTGGATATCATGGCGCTGGCCTTCTGGTCAGACTCCACGCGCGTGGCAACCTTTATGTTTGCGAACGAGGTGTCGGGACGAAACTTCAGCTTCTTACCTGGTGTAAGCGGTAGCCACCATGAGCTCAGTCATCATGAAAACCATGAAGACAAGCTTGCTCAATATCAACGCATCAATGTTTGGCATGTTGAGCAGTATGCCTACCTGATGAATCGTCTGAAGTCGTTCCGTGAGGGTGATGGAACGGTTTTGGATAACAGTATGGTGATGTTTGCTGGTGGAATGCGGGATGGCAACGCGCACTCTCCCTACAACCTGCCAATCGTTCTAGGTGGGCGTGCTGGTGGGACATTGCAAACGGGCCGACACATAAAGCTTGCTCCACAAACGGCGCTCTGCGGTCTATATGTTGGCCTCGCTCGCAGGATGGGAATCAACATTCGATCCTTTGGTGATGCATCCGTGGAACTGCCCGGACTAGGTCTTCTGCCAGTTTAGTGGACTTGAGCCTTGTGATGGCTGGGATTCCATTTGCTGGTAGTTATTAGACTCGATCGAGTTTTGCGTGCGTCAAAGCCAGTTTCTTGACGCCAAGGTTTGGGAAAGCAACCTGAACGACGCCATCCGCGCCGCCCGTACAAGCCACCACTACGCCTGTTCCGAAAACGCCATGGCTGACCTTCTCGCCGGCACGATAGGGCGGCGTCTCATCGATTGCTTTTGTAACGGATTCAGTTGCTGCACGGGCATCCGACCAGCTCGGAGCGGCTGACTTCGCTGCTGGAACAAAGCCTTGGTGTGTCTGTCGCTGCCGTGGGACAAAGCTTGGGAGTCGACCGCTTGGCGTTGTGAGCAAATGCTGCGGGATGTCCTTTACAAATCGTGACACAGGGTTCATCTGTGTCATCCCAAAGATTGAGCGCCGTGCGGCACAGGTCATGGCGAGAAATTCGCGCGCACGCGTAATGCCAACGTATGCGAGGCGACGTTCTTCTGCAAGGGCCTCAGCGAGGTTACTGTCTCCAAGACTTCTTGCATGCGGGAATATTCCATCCTCCATGCCAATCATATAAACCACGGGAAACTCGAGACCTTTCGCACTGTGTAAGGTCATTAATGTAACAAGACGCCCCGTACTGTTTACCGTGTCGACATCGGCGATGAGAGCTGTTTCTTCAAGAAATGCACGGAGGCTGACATCTTCGCTACGCGCTTCAAATCGTTGAACCGCCGTAAGAAATTCCCGTAGGTTTTCAAGCTTAGACTCGGCTTCTATAGACTTTTGGTCTTCATAGTACTTGCGCAACGTCGACTGCTCGAGGACCATTTCGACCAGTGCGCTCACGTGCATCGTTGCCAGCTTACTCTGGAACTGTTCGATCATCGAGATGAATCCGTGGAGCGCGGTTCGTGCTGCCGGGCGAAGCATTGATGCTGCACAAAGGTCCTTTGCGGCATCCCATAGGCTAATTGCTTGGTCAATCGAATGTGCTTCAAGAGCTGCGATTGTTGTATTCCCAATCCCCCGCGTTGGCGTGTTGATAACGCGTTTTAGGGACACGGAGTCAAAGGGATTCACGATTAAGCGTAGGTAGCCGAGGAGGTCCTTAACTTCTGCACGCTCATAGAATTTCATCCCACCAATCATTTGGTATGGAATTTGGAACTGGAGTAACAGTTCTTCCATCGCGCGGGATTGTGCATTTGTCCGGTACAAAATCGCGATGTCATTTGGGCTACGCCCTGTTCCAATTTGCCGTTGGATCATTTGCGCAACCCAATAGGCTTCCTCAACCTCATCCCCGGCCTCATACCAGGTGATTGTTGAGCCCTCCGAGTTATCCGTCCAAAGCTGCTTGGGCTGGCGTTCCGCATTTCGGCGAACGACGGCGTTTGCGGCTTCAAGGATGTTTTTTGTTGAGCGATAATTTTGCTCTAGGCGAACGAGACGGCACCCTGGATGATCCTGCGCAAACTCGGGATAGATAATGCGGATATCGGCGCCGCGCCAGCGGTAAATGCCCTGGTCGTCATCACCTACCACACATAGATTTGCAGTGATGTCATTTGGAGTGCCATCATTGGATGCAAGCAATCTGGTCAACAGGTACTGAGAGCGGTTGACATCCTGATACTCATCCACAAGGACATGCAAGAACCGGGATTGATAGTGGCTGCGGACATCCTCACGCTCCTGCAGCATCCGGACGGCCTTCAAAATCAGGTCATCAAAGTCAAGAGCCCTGTTGCGGCTGAGACGCTCTTCGTACTTGCGGTAGACACTTCCTGCGATGGATTCCAGCTGTCCATGAAAGTGTTTTGAATAGCCCTCCGGAGAGACCATCTGCTCTTTGGCACGGGAAATCATCCCAAGAATAACACGCGGCTGTACCTTCTTTTCATCTAGGCTTAGCTCACGGAGGCACTCTTTAACTACAGAAACCTGATCATCGGCATCGTAGACCAGAAAGTCGCGCGAGAGGCCAATCGATGCGCCTTTTTCGCGTAGCATACGCGCGCACATTGCGTGGAACGTACCGACCCACATGTCGCGGGAAATGCCATCCCCAAGAAGATGCTCCAGGCGCTCACGCAGCTCACCCGCAGCCTTATTCGTGAACGTCACCGCAAGAATCTGCCATGGGCGCACGCCCTGAACCTGAATCAGATAGGCGATTCTGTGTGTTACGGTGCGTGTCTTTCCGGAACCAGCTCCCGCGAACACGAGGAGCGGTCCATTTCCGTGAAGAACAGCTTCCTGCTGGGCATCGTTTAGTCCCGTGAGGAGGTCATCGGCAATCTGCGTACGATTTTCGTTTGGAGAAGTGAAGAACACACCAATAGTTTATCCGCAGCAAACACATGTTTGCACTTTGGATGCGAGTGGGTATTCGGTAGGATTGATGTCAGTGAATATTGCGAACATTTTGCACGAGCGGATTGTGGGTGGGGATATCGGCATCGATGTCCGAAAGTCTCGAGGGTGGTCTCCCTGGCACCAGCATGGCTTATGTCCACGTGATGTAACGATTGTTACGCCTCGTGGCAAGGGGGCGTTTTTATGGGCTGTAAAGCGCTGTATGGATGCCCGTTTTCCATACGAACTTGTCGGCGGAGGGACATCGACTGCAAAGCCTTCTGGAGCGGATGTCCAAATCGAAACCAAGTGCTTGGATACTCTGTTTATTGACGAGGCGGCACAGGAACTCATCGTTGGCGCCGGTGTCACGATTGATGCTGCAGAAGCATATGTCGCGGAGAAGGGGTGGACGCTGGGACAGTGGTTGGGGAGCGGAGCAACGGCTACCATCGGCGGTTCGATCGTTTCGAACGCGATGGGAATCCTCGCCGGCAGGTATGGCACTCTTAGGGATGCCATTTCGTCGGTAGAAGTTGTTGATTCAAAAGGCGATGTGTCCTGGGTAAGTGCATCTGATTTTCGCTCTCTTGCATCACCGACGATACTGACCGTACGTCTGCCACTTTGGCTGAGCCCGGATGGGCGAGCTCTGGCGCGCTTTGTAGGTGCAGGCGATCCCTTTGCCGCAATGAGACAGGTAACGACGGCGCGCCTGCTGCCAGCGCACATCAGCGTTGACCAAAGTGGCGCAATCACCGTAATTGCTGAGGGGGAGACACACCTTGAAACGGCGCGCTACCAGCTGATTGCTGCGATCCTGCAGAAACATGGCGCCGTTCAAGACCTAACAATTGACCAGAATAGACACTGGGATACGTTGATTTCGGCCAACCCTTGGTCTTCAAATGCAGGTGGGGACTGTTGGGCAGATCGTATTCTTGTTCACGCAACTTGGGCGTCTTGTGCCGATGTCTTGGATAACTGGACGCAGCGTGCCGATCGGGCTGGTGCTGAGCTGACTTGGCAAGCCGTAAATCCATCGCTTTCGGGTGTATGGTTCATCTTTGATGTCAACCTTCCAGCGACGACAGTAGTACCTGAGTGGCTGTCGGATTGAACCCACTAGCAATGGCCATCGTCGGTAAATATGTCAAAGTAGCGACGCAAATCCGGTACGGGCATACAACGGTATTTGTGTCCGGATGGTGCGTCTTATGAAACCCCGGCAAAGATGTAGGCGTCTATAGATCGAGCCCTCGCTGTACATAGAAGCGGAAACCTGCATAGGGGTGGGGCAAGATACAACCTATCGGAATATCATTCAAGGCAAGTGGCCCAGTGAATATGCCAGAATATTCCATTGGAAAGCGACGCTGCCCGGCGACGGCAGCTTGGAGGATTGCATGAAAGTTCACGTTGGACGGACAACGCTGATGTTGGCATCTGTCGTGACAGTTGCTGCTGGTGCGATATCGGCACAACCAGCCCCACCGGTAGCTGCAAAAGCTGGCACGGGACAAGGGGGTGCTCTTGCCAAAGCTGCAGTGAGAATCCTGCAGGAAAACTGTGTCGCGTGTCATACCGGCGCGAACTCATCCGGCAAGCTTGATCTCTCATCCCGTGCAGCCCTCCTAAGAGGCGGCATCAGCGGGGCATCCGTCAATAAAGCAAAACCTGAAGCCAGCCTGCTGATTCGTGCGATGCGCCATGATGGCCGTTCGATGCCGCCATCCTCGAAAGTAAGTGCTGCTGACACGGACATTGTTTCCAAATGGATGTCAGCGGGGAGTCCATGGGCAGATACTGGGATAGTTGTAAAATCCGGTCCTCCGCAAGTCGATGACTATGCCCGCAACTGGTGGTCGTTTAAGCCGGTTCGCTCCGTTTCGCTTCCAGCTGTAAAGGACATAAAGTGGGCAAAGTCGCCATTTGACCGCTTTGTTCTCGCAAAGCTCGAGCAAAACGGCCTCAAGCCGAATGCTCCTCTTAGCCGCGTACACCTTTTGCGACGTGTGACGTATGACCTTATAGGTTTGCCTCCTACCAAGGCGGAAGTTGAAGCGTTTGTGGGTGATAAGTCCCCAAATGCATACGCCAAGGTTGTCGACCGCTTGCTCGCCAGTCCTCACTATGGAGAGCGATGGGGACGCCACTGGCTTGACCTAGTACGGTATGCCGAGACGAACTCATTCGAGCGGGATGGCGATAAGCCCGATGTTTGGCGATACCGCGACTATG
>JBEDDQ010000367.1:0-2804 GCA_041176185.1 Armatimonadota bacterium
ACGCCTCCTGGAGCAGTATCGAAACGCATCCAATGGTATCAAGCCCGTTGGTGCTGCGACGCAGGGATCGGGCGGCGGAGCCGCAGGAAAAGGCAGCGCCCCTGCTGGCGGAGCCTCGCAGATGCGTCGTAGCGGAACGCGCGGAAAATAACGAAAATCCCCTGATGACATCGACCATCAGGGGATTGTTTTTGTGAAGTTCAGTAGCAGATTACTCCGCCTATGAGGCTGATTGAAGGGTGGATTGACTGATCACCCTCTCACATCCAATCCACTGTTTGGCGTCACGTATGCCATAGAGAGTCACCCCGCTGTCACGTAGTAACATCGCCGCTACATGTACATCCCCAATAGCACGTAACCCAGGTGCGAAACGCTCGCCATCCCAGTACGCATCGCTCGACGTGTCTTCAAGCAAAAAGTCCGCTTGGACATCCCCGGTAAGCTGATTCCCAATCAGTGCAGCTGCGAAAACAACAAGCGGGGCATCGGGTCCGATTCCAATAAAGCGTACACGCTGGTGGGATGACTGAGTTTTCGCCCATGTATCAATGATGACTGCCACCTTTTCGCCAATCACTGGGCGGTTATAGGTCGAATGATAGCCTTTCCAAGGGTCTGTTCCCACTCCAATGGACGACACATCGACAGAAACCACCGATGTTGCATTACTGGCAGCAGCCCGTGCAGCATGAATTGCCTGCGCACCTACAGCGATTATGGCATCTCCTCCGGAAGTTGCCTTTCGAACCGTAGGCGGGACAACCGCAAGGGATGTCTGCAGCCACAATGTTGCTTCTTTTATCCACTTCGCAGACCCACGAACTCCTCTGGCAATAAACTGCTTTCGGTCTGATACAGCCTGAGTACGGAGTGCATTGACAACTGCCTTTTCATTTAGCAGGCCAACGCTTCGCTTGGATGGAAATACGCGAAGACGCTCTGGATCGAGGGATGTAGGCTTTTCAGTGACATCTGCATCCTCACGGCCCTGCAGCCAGCGGCACATCCACTTCGTCATCGCCTCACGGCTTTCACGATTGTAGTTGTGGCCATATGGGACTGATCCCACGCAATGGCTTTTGATGCTCCGTAGAGCTGGTACACATTGCGAATCGCTGGACCTTCAACGGTTGGCGTGGTCTTGGACCAGTCCCCAAGGCACGAAACCAGAAACTGCGGTTTTGGGGCGAACAGTGCGGCTATTTCCACATTGTCTGTATCGACACGTAATCCGGGAGCATTCTCGCAGAGACAGCCACCTTGCATGGTTGTTGAGACCATATTGACGGGCACTGAACATTGAATCCGGTTATCCAAAGCAGCCAGGATAAACGCTTGTGAGCCTCCACCGGATGCTCCCGTAACTCCAATACGCTTTCGGTTGACATCCGGACGGCTTTCCAAATAGTCAAGCACTCGGATGCTATTCCATGTCTGGAGCCCGAGGAGGTTGACACCCCACATCCAGTCGGTTGTCGTTCCAGCCATCCCGTGTCCAGCCTGTAGGGTGTCGTTGTAGCCGACCATATCGTAAGCGAAGACAAGAAAGCCTTGACGCGCAAGGGACACGGCGAGCTGAACCAGATCCGCTTTGCCAGCGGCAAGGCGCTCTCCCGGTGCGTTGCGAGGGACATCGGCCTCACGGGTCCGCCGCCCTGCAGTCCAGTGTCCGTGTGGATTTGCCACTGCTGGAAATGGCCCTCCGGTCAGGGGTCGGTAAACATTCCCACACAGCCAAAATCCATCCAGCGTTTGAATCGCGACATTCTCAACCCGAACGCCATCAGATTCAAATGTAGCTGTAACGATGGGGTTGAGTTCACATTTACGCCGCCCAGGAAGCAAGCCGCAAGCGAGCTGGATACGCGTCCGTAACGCGTCTGCACGCGATTCCCATTCCTGCTTTCGTTCGGGTTTCTGAAAGAGATGAAATGTGTCCAAATCCCGTGGCTTGTCCATAGTGGTCCTCCCGGTTACAAAGCTGGTTATACGGCTCCGAAGCATTCCTTAAGATGTTTGAGGCTGTTGATAGCAATGCTCCGTGCATCCGGCGTGTAATCAAAGACTTCAACGCTCACCCAGCCATCGAAGTGCGTTTGTGCAAGAGCCTTTGCAATAGCAGGGAAATCGGTTGCCCCATCGCCAGGACCTCGCCTATTTGCGTCATTGGCATGAAGGTGACAACAAATATCCCCGTACTGCGCAATCAGTCCTGCAGGTCCAAGCGCTTCAGAGCACATAGACTTGACATCAAGCATCATCCCGATATTTGGATGCGCACAAGCCTGTACCAGTGCATAAGCATCGTTTTGCGTGAGGATAAAGTCAGCCTCCGGGCCCGGCAGGGCTTCCGGACATAGGCGGACAGTTGTACCTACCAGTGATGATGCGACAGCAAGCAGCGTCTCAGTAGTACGTTCGATAGCTACGGTGACATCCCCATTTTCCAACGTCCGTGCCTTCGGAGACCCGAGTACCATGACATCCGCGCCGACATCGACTGCTAGCTCAGCAAGTGCATTCAGATACTCCACCGATCGAGCGCGAAGAGCACTGTTGCTTGTATGAATATGTAGTCCTGGTGGAGAAACCAGGAGCCAATGGAGCGCGGTGATCGTCAATGCATTGTCCGCGGCAACTTCCCTTATCCAGCGGCGTGTGTCTTTATTGATGTCACGGCAGTCGGCGGCAAATGTAAATGGCGCCAGCTCGATTCCCGTGTATCCAGCCGCTTTGGCATCGGCGCAGACAATTGGCCAGTTTTCGGCCGAGCCTGCATCCGGCCCCCACGTCTCGTTACA
>JBEDDQ010000368.1:0-5325 GCA_041176185.1 Armatimonadota bacterium
GTGCGTACCTGATTGATGGTCCGGACGAAATCACGGATGAAATGTTGGAAGGCGCCGAAATCGTTGCCGTAACTGGCGGGGCTAGTGCGCCTGAGGATGTTATCCAGAGTGTGGTGATGAGAATCAAAGTGCATAACGATTGCGGTGTAGAACCAGTAATCGTCCGGGAAGAGCATATGGACTTCCGCGTCCCACAAGCGCTGATTGCACTTGAACAACGCCATTTGAAATAGGCCTGCGCACGGGATTTGTATCCCAATGTGCGCAGACCTTTAGTTCTGGCTATGCGATTGTTACTTCACGGCCTTCTTCAGATGATCGGAATATTCCATCTATAATCTGGGTGACCATTAGGGCTTGTTCGCCGGTGGCTGCGCCAACTTCTTCGATGGAGAGGTCGTTTTGCACAGCCTTGATAAACATCCGAATCTCTTCGCCATGGGTTGACTCTACCTTTGGTAACCAACCAGCAGTAGTGTCGGTAAGCGTACCGAACTCCTCACGGTACATGGTGTACTGCCCAGCATTTGCATCAAAGAATGCCCCTGCTCCCGTTCCGTAGAGCTGTGTATCGAAGTGTTCCCGATCGATGTTTGCCACGAATGAGCTCATGAGATGCATTGTTCGGCCATCTTCAAACCGAACCATTGCCGCAGCAAAGTCTTCGACGGTGTACTTTTTCGGGTCCCATTGACCCCACATACCGACGACATCACCTCGGCGGGCAATAAAGGCATCTGCACGTCCAGAGACGGCTACAGGTTTTGGATGGCCCATGAGCCACAGTGTCATGTCCGTAATGTGAACACCAATGTCAATCAGGGGGCCACCACCATTTTTCTCCTTGTCGATGAAAACGCCCCATGTAGGAACGCCGCGACGACGCATTGCTTTGGCGCTAGCGTGGTAAATGTCACCCATAATGCCCTGATTGATGGCGCGCTTTAGCGATTGTGCACCAGATGAGAAGCGCATATTGTAACCAATCTGAAGCTTGTTACCGGTCTCCTTGGCGGTGGCAATCATTTCCTTGCACTCGGATGCATTCATCGCCATTGGCTTTTCACAGAGGACATGCTTTCCAGCGCGCAATGCATCAATGGTGATCTGCTTATGCCAGCCATTTGGTGTACACACAGAAACGGCATCGATTTCAGGCATCGCCAGCAGCTTGTGATAGTCTTCCAAAACGTGCTCGACGGCGAACTTATCGTTTGCTTGAGCCCGACGCTCTTCGGCGATGTCAGCAATTGCGATGACCTCGCATGTATCGGATTGCTTGAGGTAGTTGCCCATATGGGCACCTTGAGCGATACCACCAAATCCAATAATTCCGATGCCCGTTTTGCCGTTTCTTGCCATTTATGGCCTCCTTATCACCGATGCAGAAATTCTCCACAAATACGACTTAGTCCTGCATTCATCAACGAAGTACATCCAGATTTGCGATTCAGCAGTAATGGACTAGAACTTCGCAAACCCAAAGTACACGGTGATGTAGGAGACGATAATGGCTCTTAGCAACCAGATCGTGAATGTTCGGTGGGATTGTGCAAGCTTGGGTGCAAGGATGAGAGCAGGCATGCAGGCAAGGCACTTGATGATAACGAAGACGACCGGATGCCCATCGAATGTCCAACCCAGTACTGGGTTGGATTCCTCGGCCTGACCCGTCATCACCCAGTAAAGTGTCGTCAGCATATCTGCCGCACAAATAATGCCAAGGACAACGCTTTCCTTCTCGCCAGCCCGTCTCATTCTGAAACGCCCCGAGAAATTTGGTTTCCAGCGCCCACGGCGATCTGACTTCATCTAATTGCAGATTGTCGGTTATAAGAGAAATACGGTTCAGGATGCAATGAGCCTGCATGTACTGTCTCTGGAAGCTCAATGAAGTGAAAAGCTGACCGGTCGACCAACAACCCTTCAGCGGCATATGTTGAAACGCCAACTGCGACCGTGAGCGTTGAGGAATCTATTCCAAGGGTTTTGAGTGGGATGGATGCCGTTATCTCCCGCTGCGTTTCAAGCAGCTGTGGGCGCGGCAGTCGAACACGATATGCATGTGACCCACTTGCGGTTGATGTAACAACGGTGACAAATGCATCTATAGCAGGGCTGCAAGGTCCGGCCATTGTTGTCCGTACGACAAGTTCATCGCCGCTTACGCTAGCATCCAGCCGGGCGACATCAGCACTTGGATTTGCAAAGCGCGCAACATTGTCACCAACAGGCTCAATCGCGTTAAGGTCAACGTTGCCCCGTGAATCCCCAGCAGTAACAATCTCATTTTTTCGCAGAAAGCTCAGCAGCATCCGTTGCATCACATTTATTTGCGACTTGTAACTGTGGAGGGCGGAGCGTTTGGCTGCGAAGGCAGCCTGCGATAGGGTTATCGACGTCCATTGTTTGCCGCTCTCGGCTATCGCTGTTGGTGGAACAAGCCAGCGGTCGGGATGGTCTCCTTGCGGAAGTGGCCAATCACCCCGATGGATGAGATACCAGTGGACACGTGGACGGGGGAATGCTCCGCTCTTGACTCCACGATCAATGGCCATTTGGACATACACCGGAGCTGCAGCATGGTCACTGTGGTCATCTAACGGATGCGTTACGTAAACATCGGTTGGCTTGAACTCTGTGAGCTGTTGTTCGACGCGGGCGACAACACTTTCACGCACGTGAGGAAGCCCGGATGCCGTGTCGTTTGTATACGGAACCGTATTGGATTTGGTTGTTGATGGCCTGAATGGGTTCGGTGCAGCACTAGTGGCCACTAACATCGCCATAAGTCCCTGGTCCGGGAAGCCTAGAAATCCAACCGCTGACTTAGTCTGTCCTAGAAAAGTTGCAGCGGTTACTGCCTCGGTTTGCCGTGCTTCCCCAAACGATATGTAATCACTAGAGGTTAGGTTTAGCTTTTTGAGATGAAACTGCGCCGCAATTCTGAAGCCATCACCATTAGTGAAAAACACAGTCTTGACGGGAGTACCGGCATCTGAAAGCGTTTTGATAACGCCGCCAACCCCAAGGGTCTCGTCATCACAGTGGGGAGCGAAGACTAAAGCACGTGTTTGCGATGAAAGATCTAGCGCATCTAGGTCGTTAATCCTGTCAACCGCGGATAGACGATGCAGATTGCCGTAGTACAGACCAGTTATGAGGGATACTGCGATAACGGGAACAATCAGCAGTAACACAAGTGGACGCCGCCATCTTGGATAGTTACGCAAGTTCATTCGGCAGATTAGAAAAAAAGGAACGGAGTGAGTGGGATTCGAACCCACGAGACGGTTACCCGCCTACACGATTTCCAATCGTGCTCCTTCGACCAACTCGGACACCACTCCACGACGAAAGACTATATCACGCGTATTTGACCGATTCCACAAGGTAAACTTGGTTATGACAAAGTCACTGACATATGCATTCGCTGCGCTGGCAGCACTCGTTACTTTTGGATGTTCGCAACCAGCCCCTGAGAAATCGGCCGCGGAAGCACCGGAAACGAAATCAACGGAAGCAGCTGCGCCTGCTGTTACTGCTGGTACACCGACGTCTGCGGGTACAGCTCCTGCTGGGGATGGAGATGCCTATGCGCCTCTGTCTCCCACGCCAGAGCTGGATAAGGCTATCGCTGATGCCAAAGCATCCGGAGACAAGAAGAAGCTCGCTGCTGCGTATGCTGCGCGGGGTGACTATCGTACGAATGAGGATGCAAAGGCTGGACAGCGCGTGAAGTACCGTGCAGCGTTATCTGATTACCGAAATGCCATTAAAGCAGACAAGACAAATGAGCAGGCAACTGCAGGTAAGTCGCAGATCGAGCAAATTTACACGATGATGGGGCGACCAATACCGAGTGCCGAAGAGTGTGACAAGGTGAGTGAGACCGGGACGTACAAGCCTTAGGCTGCTGTGGCACCTTGGTGATGATGCATTCTCACCAAGGTGCCGCTCGACCAACATCCGCCTGGTGCCAGTTAGACTGTGTTTCGACTGTATTAGTCATCGTGGCCGATTTTCTTATGATGCGTGAGGTCCCACGGAGCGAACACTAAGCTGGAGATATTCGGCTAAGGTAGTCATTCCGGGTGAGATCGAGCCAGCTTCCATCCGCTGCATAAAATCGTACGTTTTGTCCGGTGTCCAACGACACGGCGCGCGTTCGTCGAATCTCAGCCTCACTACCTGTTGCATCGATGTATTCTTTGAGGACCTTTTCTGCGGCATCCAGATCCTCAAAGAACAGCACCCAAATCGAGTTGTCATCGGCTTGATGAACGACATATTCGCCTTCGAGATGTTCATCCCGGGAGCGGTCAATGCCGCCACCCCAGGTGAAGAGTGCATATGGTTCAGCCGGGAGCTCACGTTCAGAACCCAATTCTGGCAGACGGGTAAACGATGTTGGATGTACATCGCCTGACTCATCCCAGAACAGTCCACCAGCATAGCGCTCCACGAGGGAGACTTTCTGAACTTCGACGCAAGTGAGTGCCTCTCCATGTGCGAATTGAGCTTCAACTTCGGACTTAAGCGTGTCCGCAATTGACATCGTCTCGCACATCAAGACGACTTCCTGCTCAAAACTTCCTATGGTGACTGGACTTTCCCATGGGAATTGGAAAACCACTACGGTTTCCGGCAGGTCCCATGGTGACATCGGTTCGTCGTCTAATTCATCCTGCATACTAGGCAATCAAGTCCGAAATAACATTGCCATGGACATCCGTCAATCGGAAGTCCCGGCCAGCATAGCGATATGTCAGCTGCGTGTGGTCAAAGCCAAGCAACCGCATCACTGTCGCATGGAAGTCGTGAACGTGCACGGGCTTTTCAACCGCCTTGAAGCCAAATTCATCCGTGGCTCCGTAGACAGTGCCCTTTTTCACACCTCCACCTGCCATCCAGTACGTAAAGCCCCAATGATTGTGATCGCGGCCATTCATTTTTCCTGCGTTTGCACCGGGAGTCGGCAGTTCAACCGCAGGCGTTCGACCAAACTCTCCACCCCAGATAACCAGAGTCTCTTCGAGCATTCCACGGTCTTTCAGGTCCTGAAGAAGCGCACTTATTCCACGATCCGCTTCCCCGCAGAGACGGCGCATGCCATCCTCAAGGTCATCATGCAAGTCCCACGGCTGTCCCGCGCCTGTATAAATCTGCACAAAGCGCACGCCTCGCTCCGCGAGACGTCGGCCAATCAGACATGCACGGGCGAAATTTCCCTTGCCATAGCGCTCGCGGGTGGCTTCTGACTCGCTATCCGTATCGAACGCATCGGATGCCTCAGTTTGCATCCGAAAGCATAATTCAAAGCTC
>JBEDDQ010000369.1:0-10312 GCA_041176185.1 Armatimonadota bacterium
TTGTCATCCTCAGAGAGTGGCGTCACGGTAAATCCGTACTTTTCAGCCGCAGATTTTACTTTTCCTGGCGCACTTGGTGTCGTTCCTTGACCAAGCTGGGTTTCCTTGATCTCACCAAGGATGACAGAGGTCGAGCGAGCTTTGCCATCGCGGAGGTAGTTGATATCCACCTTGCTTCCAGGTGCTGTGCTGCCGACAGTATCACGCAGTGTGATTTCATCTACGATGGGCGTTCCGCCAATCTTTGTGATGACATCTCCAGCCTGAATCCCTCCCTTATCAGCAGGGCCGCCCACGACGACTTCCTTGACATACGCTCCAGTGGATGTTCCTACAAGGCTGCGTTCATCCGCAGTGATGTCTTGTGGGACCAGTCCAAGCGAGCCACGGGTGACCTTGCCCTTGGAAATCAGCTGGTCGGAGACATACTTCGCGGTGTTGGATGGGATGGCGTAGCCAATTCCAACACTCGTACCTGTTGGCGAGTAGATGGCAACATTGATACCGATTAGCTCACCCTTGATATTGAACAGTGGGCCGCCGGAGTTACCACGGTTGATCGCAGCATCCGTTTGGATAAGTGATGGGTAGAACCGTCCTGTGACACCATCCGAGATGTCCGACTTACGATGGAGAGCACTCACGATACCGGTTGTCATCGTGTTTTCTTTGCCAAACGGCGATCCGATAGCGATTGCCCACTGGCCAACATGTAGCCTGCCGCTGTCTGCAAATTTGATAGCTGGAAGCGGCTTCTTTGGCTCGACCTTGACAACGGCGAGGTCTGAGCGGAAGTCGCGCTTTACAGTGCCGTTGAGAATGGTGCCATCCGAGAGCTTTACGGTTACCTTGCCATCCTTCGCACCTTCGACGACGTGGTCATTGGTGAGGATATAGCCATCCGCGCGTACGATAACACCTGAGCCAACACTAGTGCCCATCCGCGGCGCAGGCGCATCCTGACCTTGACCGCGCCCTCGCCGGCGGGGTTGTCCAAAGAACTCAAATGGGTCGATACCTTCGGCATCTCCATCAAGTCCTGGGATGCCTGCCATCCGCGGGGATGCGACTTCCGCTTGAATGCTTACTGTCGCTGGACCGACATTTTCGGCGATATCGATAAATGCGCTTTCCAGCGCGCTCGCGGTCGCACGGTCTTCGGCCTGGGCACGCTTTGGGTCATCTGCCTGGAGTGGCCGGCCAGTCGAGAGGAACATCGCGATGGCCGTGAGTGAGCAGCTGATTGCCACGATCGGCAAGGGCATCCGCCGCAGACCGGTGATGATATTCGGCATTGGGTTTCTCCTAATGGGTGTCAATGGGTAATCGCGTGTCCAAAGGACATCGCTTTACCGGGTTTATACGAAACCGGCAAAAAAGCCGTTCCGCGGCTGATAGGGACATCGATGCACTGTGGCTGCCCCTGTTCACATGGATAGCTCTCTGGCGCTCCACCTACTGCTGACTTTGGCTTCACCTCAAGGCGGAAGCCGGTCTGATCGACAGAACTTGGCATCGGCAGCGGGACCATCGCCGCACGCGACACCGGTGGACCTGCATGGTTATCCTGCATACTAAGATGGTCAGCCCCAGCCCAAAGCATGACGACTGAGAGGACAGCCGCAGCAAAGGTCCGCAAGCGGAATGGTTTACAGCAGAATTCCAGGGCAGCCTGGGATGCGC
The DNA here is from genome assembly GCA_041176185.1 of Armatimonadota bacterium. Classification (GTDB taxonomy): domain Bacteria; phylum Armatimonadota; class Armatimonadia; order Armatimonadales; family Armatimonadaceae; genus CAIRTT01. Next base: position 1,684 of record JBEDDQ010000369.1, read on the forward strand.
TATGTTCGACTAAGGCTTTCACTCTGTCACACTTAGCCGCACCCAGATTTTTGAGTAACGCCTTGGTTCTGTTGAGCTGTTCTAAGTCACCTTGGCACTTGTCACACGCTTCGAGATGGGATTCCACTTCCGCGCGTTCGCTGTCAAGCAGCTCATCGTCGATGAATGCAGAGAGTTTTGTCTGAATCTTGCGGCACTTGAACATGGTAGTTACCAGGTACTAGAGCGAAAAGCCTTCCAGGTGCTTACGCATCAACTTACGTCCACGGTGGAGGCGACTTCGGACTGTTCCAATGTTACAGTCGAGGACCTCACTGATCTCCTCGTAGGACTTACCTTCGATATCGGCAAGAATCACCGTCTGACGAAACTCAGCCGGCAGCTGGTTCAGCGCATAGTGGATTTTGTCATCCAGCTCTTCGTGCAACACTAGCCGCTCCGGAGAAAGCGTGCTGTCAGCTATTTCCATCGCCGGCGCAGCCTCGCCATCGATCATCATCGTTTCGTCAAGAGACTTTGTCTTGATACGGGAACGACGCCGGATGTCATCCACAAACAAGTTGCTGATGATACGGAAAAGCCACTTTTCAAACGGGAGGTCACGGCGGTAGGTGTCGAAAAATCGGAAAGCACGCACAAATGCTTCCTGTGCGAGGTCCTCCGCATCCGCATGGTTGCCAGTCAAGCGGTAGGCGACATGGTACGCCTGTCGCTGATGCCGTCGCATCAGGCGCTCAAACAACGTGTTTGCAGATTCTGTCATTTGTGTATCTCACAATCCTGTACGAATCGGCCCCAAAAATGGTTCCCGTCACCCGTACAGTTCACTTGCCTATTATGACCAAGATTCGGCTGAAATGGTTCCAGAACATTAGGGGTAGATAGTTCCCACCGGTACTGGAATTTCAGACTCGGAATTCATCCCCGGCCTTCAACCGTTGGGTGTACACGCAAGCGATTGCCGGGGCGTTCGATAAGATAGACGGTTATGTCAAATGCTTACGATTTGCTGCGGAGCAGCGCACGGGACCTCATCGCGGCGACAGGGATTGCACCTGCCGCCAGTATCCAGCTTGCAGAGCCAAAGCAGCGTGAGCTCGCTGACCTCGCATTCGCCGTCTTTCCCATCGCGAAAGAACTGGGTCAGCCAGCCCCGGATGTCGCCGCGCGCATTGTCGCTGACATCAACACCGCTGAAACCCTCTTCCGCTCCGTTGAGGCCGCCGGCGGCTTCGTCAACTTCAAAGTAGACACCGGAGCCCTGGCAACGCAGCTGTATGCTGATATTAAGGCCGCACCAGATGCCTTCGGACACGACATGGCCCTCGGCGCCGGACAGACGATTATCGTTGAATACTCCAGCCCGAACATCGCCAAAAAACTCCATGTCGGCTCTCTCCGCACCACCGTCATCGGACACGCCCTCTACAAAGTCCACCAAGCACTCGGCTATAACGTCATCGGTGATAACCACCTCGGTGACTGGGGAACCCAGTTTGGCTACCTCCTCGCTGCCATCGAAGATAGCCCAACGCCGCCTTGGGAGGACGCTGAACCCGTTGCTGCGATGATGCGGATGTACGCTGACTTTTATCAGGCATCCGAAGAAGACCCTGACAAGAAAACACGGGCACGGGCGTGGTTCCTAAAGCTGGAAAAAGGGGATACTTGGGCACGGGAAATCTGGCAGAAGCTCATCGATATCTCACTCGCAGAATTCGACATCATTTATAAGCGTCTTGGTATTACGTTTGACACTGCGCTTGGTGAGTCCTGGTTTGAGCCGATGCTTGGTCCGCTGGTAGAGGATGCCATCACCAAGGGTGTCGCCACCGTCGAGGAGTCAGGCGCGGTTTCCGTACACTTTGACGACAAGTATCCCAGCTGTTTGCTCCGTAAAACCGATGGTGCGACTCTCTACCAGACCCGCGATGCCGCAACCTGCATCCACCGCTGGAACACCTACACTCCGACACGGAACATTTACGTCGTTGGAGCTGAGCAGCGCCTTCACTTCCAACAAGTCTTCGAGTTTGTACGCCGGATGGGCTATACCGAAATTGCGGACTGCTCGGTCCACGTAAAGTTCGGGATGGTTACGGGCGCCAACGGTGAGCGTTTCAAGACACGTAAGGGCAATGTCATCTTCGCAGATGAAATCCTTGATGAAGCCGTACGCCGTGCAAAAGAGAAAATCATGGAGCAGGTGGATGCCGGTCGCTCCGAAGTCTCCCAACCTGATGACATCGAGCGCGTCGCTGAGACGATCGGACTTGGAGCCGTCATCTACTTTGACCTCCATCAGGGACCAGAGCGAAACATCGCATTTGACTGGGAAAAAATCCTCGCATTTGATGGCAACACAGGCGTTTATCTTCAGTACATGCACGCGCGCTGCTGCAATATCGTGCGCAAAGCTGGAGGCGTTCCTGATAGCGTTGACTCGAGTGTGCTGACGACTGATGATGAGCGTGCACTGGTGGTTCAGCTGTCACGGATCACGGGTGCGGTCCGGGATGCCGGAGCGCGGTATGCCCCAAGTGCCATCGCAAATTGGACATTTGAGCTCGCCAAGGACTTCGCGCGCTTTTATGACCGCTGTCCGGTACTGGGCGCAGATGACCCAGCAGTTAGGGATGCCCGCGTCAAGCTGTGTGATGCCGTTGCTGTCGGTATCCGATCAGGGCTTGGATTGCTTGGAATCACGGCACCTGACCGGATGTAAATCGCTTACAGCGAATCAAACCCAAAGGGTACGCGGTCAAAAGCCGCGTGCCCTTTATTTATTTGCGGCCCAGGCCTCGAGCTCTGGCCACAATCCGTAGAAGTCACCGCTGCTCTCAAGCAAAATGACATCCTGGCGCTTGTCTGACCAAACCGCTATTTCCCGCCGAAGGCCAGCCCATGTATCGAGTGGCACTGTTTCAAGGTTCGGCCGTTCGATAGCATTGGTGATCTCTTCCCATGTCAGCTGATCATGTGTCGTCGCGCCATGGGCAGGTGGTGGCAGGACGATAACCCGGTGGGCCTCTCGGAACAACTCCTTGTACCACTCGAGTGCAGCCCGGTTTCGGAACGAAAACGTATGCGGCTCAAAGATCACGGTAAGGCGGCGATCCGGGTACGCGCGGCGCATCGCATCGATGCCCGCTTGGAGCTTCGCTTGTGAGCTGCCAAAGTCATTGTAAACCGGTGTGCCCTCACGGCGGCTAATGCGCTCAAGGCGGCGCTTGACGCCGCGGAATGCATACAGCGCATGCGCAACTGCCTTTGGGTCAGCAATGCCACGCGTTGCGAGCATCGCGATAATCCCAACCGCGTTCTCGACCATGTGATCGCCAAGGACCTGCAGCTCAACCTCGCACTGCAGCAGCTCGTCCTTCATCACCTTAAAACTCATCCCCGAATCTGAACAACGGACATCCTCTGCCCACCAGTTCGTCCGCTCATCCCGCTTCACGCCATACCAAATCGGTACCAGACGCGTCTGCTGGATGACCCGCTCAATGTTCGCTCCGGTTGTGCAGCAGAAGAGGGCGCCATCGGATGGCAGATCTGCAAGCAGCTGCCGGAAAGGCTTTAGGTAGTCGCTAACCGTTGGATAGACATTAAAGTGGTCGTGCTCACAGCTCGTTAGCAGCAACGTCTTTGTGTTGTAAAACGCGAATTTTGGTGTGAGGTCGCCGAGCTTTGCCGGATATTCATCCCCTTCAAGGACGAATAAGTCTGACTCATCCAGATGGCCATTGTCTTTAAGATCAATCGAATCTGCACCGACAAACCAGCTCGGGTCTTTGCCGACAATACGAAGGACGTGAGCGCACATCGCTGTTGTGGATGACTTGCCAAAGCTACCCGCGACAACAATGTTGTGTGTGTCCTTGAGAAATGTGGCGAGCGCTTCCGGGAAGGACAGAACCTCGATGCCTTGTTCTGCCTGCAGACGATAGGCTTCTGCGACTTCCGGGCATTCGGTCGGCGTTAGCTTGGCATGACGCCCGATCACGATTCGGGTGACGCCTTCTGGAATATTCCCGGTGGCATACGGTGTTGCACAGGGAATCCGGTAGCGCGTGATCAGGTTACTCACCGGTGGGTAGAAGCCTTCATCAGAGCCGGTCACCGTCCAGCCTGCCTTTTGGTGGATGCGGGCGACGCCGCTCATTCCAGCCCCACAGATACCGATGAAATGTACGATTTTGTCAGCGTTCACAGGTACGAGTATACGTTTTCATCGGTGTTGCAGGCATTCAGATACCGGATTCATCAACAATTCAGGATGAATGAGCAAACTTGGTTTGAATGCAGTTGATTCAACCGCTGATTTCTTTGATGTAATCCCTAGAATGAAGGTTGTCACACGGGCTCAGACGCCTCTGGATGGACCCTTGAAGGTATACTCGGAATCATGTTCCAACGACGGAATCTCTTGCGCGTTACTGCAGCACTTGGAGGTATCGCAGGCATTTGCATCGGTGCAACTCTTGCTGCACCCCCAGTGAAGTCAATAACGCCAGCCCAAACCGCGGCGTTTGAAAAGTCTGTTCGGCCAGTCCTGCTTGCCCGCTGTATCTCCTGCCATAGCAGTGATTCCAAAATGGGCGGAGTGCGCCTCGATCAGGCTATCGATGCCGCTACGGCCGCGAAGCTCGCGAGTGCCGTAACGCATACCGGCAAGAGCAAAATGCCTCCGAGTGGACCGATTCCGGTGGCGGAGCAGAAAGCCCTGCGCGACTGGGTCGCCGGCGGAGCTCCATGGCCGGCAGGGACAAAGCCTGTTGCAGGTCGGGATATCAACAGCCAAATTAAGGCTCACTGGGCCTTTCAACCCGTCCGCCTTCCGGCTCTCCCAAAAGTCAAAGATGCTGCGTGGGCGATGAATCCAATCGACCGCTTCACGCTTGCTAAAATGGAAGCAGCGGGTATCAAGCCAAGCAAACCTGCGGACAGACGCACGCTCATTCGCCGCGCAACGTACGACCTCACCGGTCTCCCACCAAGCCCGGAAGAAGTCCGTGCCTTTGAGGCTGATACAGCTCCGGATGCCTATGCACGCCTCATCGACCGCCTGCTTGCCAGCAAGCACTACGGTGAAAAATGGGGACGTCACTGGCTGGACCTTGTGCGCTTTGCAGAAACAAACTCCTACGAGCGCGATAACCCAAAGCCAAACGCGTTTCGCTTCCGGGACTATGTCATCAAGAGCATGAATGATGACAAGCCATTTGATGTCTTTATGCGCGAGCAGCTGGCCGGGGATGAAATGCCCAACCCGACGGCGGACCAGCTCACCGCAACCGGGTTTTACCGCCTCGGCATTTGGGATGATGAACCTACTGATCCTGAGCTTGCGCGCTACGATGGCATGGATGACCTGATCACTACGGTCGGGCAGACATTCCTTGGGCTCACGATGGACTGTGCCCGCTGCCACAATCATAAAATCGATCCGATTCCGCAGGCAGACTACTATCGCTTCCTCTCGTTTTTCCAGGGGATAAACCATTTCCGTAATGGTGGCCCCACGGATGAAAAGCCTATTTTTGACACCGTGTCAGAGAAGGCTCGCTACGATGCCGAAGTAGCAGCGTTTGATGCCAGACGTGATGCCGGACGCAAGCGCCTTGATGCGCTTCAGGCTGCGTATGGAAATCGTCGTGACAAGGATGCCATCGCAAATGGTGACCTCTCAGATGTCCGCTGGGTTTCGTATGCCAGCAACGGAAACAATATCCCAGATATCTCCGCTGCAAAGCCTACGGGCAGCGGTGTCCTGAAGCCTGCCCTCTTTGATGTCGCTCCGGCGCGCGGCAAGGGCAATATTGCCATTGTCTACGATGCGACCCTCAGCGTTCCGCAGGCCGGGAAGGCTACGTTCTTCCTCGACTCAGATGATGCATCTAGGCTGTATATCGATGGCAAAGTGGTCATCGACTACGATGGCAGTCACGGCGAAGGTGCGGAAAAGAAAGCCGAAGTAGACCTTTCTGCGGGCAAGCATGCCATTAGAATTGCCTATGTTCAAGGAGATGCGGGATCTCCGCTCGGCCTAAGTGCTGCGTGGAGCCTTCCCGGGTTTGGGCGGCGCCCGCTGACTGTGTGGGCGAGTACCAGCGCACTTGGCCAGCCCGTTCAGCGTGCCTATGACCTCAAGCGATTTGTTTCGGCTGGGGAGCTCGCCGAACAAGCGAGCATCGAAAAGCTGCTGGATGACAATCAAACCAAGCGTCCATCCGCGAATATGGCTCTTGTGGTCACTGAAGGTGGGCCAAATCCACGCGAAACCAATATCCTCCTCCGCGGCATTCACACAAGTAAAGGGGAGAAAGTCGAGCCGGGCTACCCGGTTTGTACGGGCGGAATCACGCCTCCGCTTGATGAACCTGCACCTGGTGCTCCAACGAGTGGACGCAGGACGGCACTCGCTCAGTGGATAACCGGCCGTGAGAACGTGATGACCCGGCGGGTGCTCGCAAACCGTATCTGGCAGTATCACTTTGGCCGTGGGATTGTTCGCTCTGCCAACAACTTCGGGCTTGCCGGCGATAAGCCAACGCATCCTGAGCTGCTCGATTATCTGGCCGAAACCCTCGACTGGAACGGCTGGTCTCTCAAGGATATGCACCGCCTGATCATGACGAGCAATACGTACATGCAGGACAGTGCGCTCCGCCCGGATGCGCAGCGCAAGGATTCCTTGAATGACCTCTTTCACCGGTTTGACATGCGCCGCCTGCAAGCCGAGGAGATTCGAGACAGCATCCTCGCTGTGAGTGGTTTGCTCAATCCTGAAATGTACGGCCCGAGTGTCTACCCTGACATCGATAAGGATGTTCTGAAAGGCCAGTCCATCCCTGGGAAAGACTGGTACCCGGAGCGCAACACGCCGCAGCAGAAGAACCGCCGGTCGATTTATGTCTTTGTAAAGCGCTCGTTGCTCTATCCGCTGCTCGAGGCATTTGATCTTGCGGAGACGGATCGTACAACCCCGATGCGCTATGCATCCACGCAGCCCACACAGGCACTGACGATGATGAACTCGACGATCATCAACCAAGCCGGTAAGGGGCTAGCGGTGCGTATCGCTAAGGAAGGGCATGTGGATGTCCGTGACTTTGCCCGGCGTGCGCTTTCGCTTACGATGCAGCGGACCCCAACCGAGACGGAAATCACCAAGCTGGTGTCACTGGGGATTCGGTTTGAGCTTCGGGGCGCGACTGAGCAGCAGGCGAAGGAGTATTTGTGTCTTCTTGCACTGAATCTGAATGAGTTTGTGTATCTGGACTAGGTGTGTCGGTGGTGCAGTTACTGTGTAAACAAGCAACCGTTTTTCTCTCGGGATTGGCGTTGCGTTTCACTGGGCTGTTGCGGGGCAGGCAAAGGTTACAAGCGTTTTCTTGCACTGAATCTGAATGCGTTTGTGGACCCCGACTAGGTGTGTCGTTGATGCAGCAGTGGATAGCTGAAGGAATGTGATGATGGACAACAAGAACTTCTGTGGACGTACGCGACGAGAATTTCTCTGGGAGGCTGGCGCAGGATTTACGGGCCTTGCATTGACCGGGATGTTGTCTGGGGATGGCTTTTTTGGCAAGGAAGCCAATGCGGCTGGCCCTCCTAAGGCCGGCGGTGGACCGCTTGCTGAGAAGGCTCCGATGATGCCAGCGAAGGCTAAGGCCGTCATTTTTCTTTATATGTACGGCGGTCCCAGCCAGCTCGATACCTTTGATTACAAGCCCGGCTTGATTGGCCGCGAAGGGCAGACGGTTTCTTATAACAACTTCCGTAATGGTGGCAAGGCATCCACGGTGACCTTGATGGAGCCGAAGTGGAAGTTTAAGCAATACGGACAGTCCGGGACCTATGTTTCCGATCTCTTTCCGCACGTAGGACAGTGCGCGGATGATTTGTGTATCGTCAAGTCGATGATCTCTGATTCGCCAATCCATGGTTCGGCGATGCTGCAGATGAACAGCGGCAAGATTTTGTCGGGTTCGCCGAGTATGGGCGCCTGGGTCAACTATGGCCTCGGTACCGTCAACCAGAATCTTCCAGGGTTTGTGGTGATGCTCGATCCAAGCGGCGGGCCGATCTCAGGAGCGAAGAACTGGTCAAGCGGATATATGCCGGCGGTGTATCAAGGGACTGTTTTACGTTCAGCGGGTGACCCGATTCTTGACCTCAATCGTCCAAAGGGCTTTGAACCCGACATGCAGCGTGACATGATTGACACGCTGAATCAGTTCAATGATGCGCATCGGCGCCCGCGTGGGGACAACTCCAACCTCGCAGCACGCATCGCATCGTATGAGCTTGCCTATCAAATGCAGAACTCAGCTCCGGAAGTCGTAGACATTTCCAAAGAACCTGAGCACATCAAGGAAATGTACGGTCTCAATAACGCGGTAACCAAGGATTTTGGAACGCGCTGTCTGCTTGCAAGACGGATGGTTGAGCGGGGTGTGCGCTATATCCAACTGTATTCCGGCGGCAGTAATACGGACTTTAGCAGCTTTTGGGATGCGCATGGTGGCATCGTTGCTAACCACAATGGCCTTGCGAAGAAAGTCGATCAGCCGATTGCTGCGCTCCTCAAGGACCTCAAGCAACGTGGGCTTCTCGATACGAC
>JBEDDQ010000370.1:0-8062 GCA_041176185.1 Armatimonadota bacterium
CTACAAGGCGCCCATGTTCCATCACGAGAATACGGTCGGCATCCACGACTGTGGACAGCCGGTGTGCGATGGCAAAGGTTGTACGTCCAGCGGCAAGGCGAGCCAGAGACTCCTGAACCGCGGCTTCCGTTTGCGTGTCAAGGGCGGATGTAGCTTCATCCAGGACCAGGACCTTTGGATTCTGAAGTATCGCCCGGGCAATCGCGAGGCGTTGTTTTTCTCCACCGGAGAGCTTGTAGCCACGTTCTCCAACGATGGTGTCGTAGCCATCCGGGAGGCCGGCGATATGCTCATGGATAGCGGCGGCGCGAGCGGCATCTTCTATTTGGCTATCGGTTGCGGCTGGATTGCCATACCGGAGGTTTTCTTTGATGGTGTCGTGGAGCAGATAGGTTTCCTGCGTCACAACACCTACAAGACGGCCAAGGTTTTGGAAGCTAAGGTTGCGGATATCCACGCCATCGATGGAAACTGTACCGGAAAGAGGGTCATGAAGGCGTGGAATGAGGAAGGCCATGGTGGTCTTACCTGCACCACTAGCGCCAACAAGGGCCACGCGCTCACCGGGCTTCGCAGTAAACGTGACGTGGTCTAAGGTCAGGTCTGTTGATTCAGGGTCATGTTTGAATGTGACATCGGAAAAGGAAACTTCACCCTTGGCCTTGCTAATGTCGATTGCCGTTGGATGCTCAACCTCACGAATGTCATGTGGCATGTCAAGGTATTCGTAGACTCTGTCAAAGAGGGACATCCCACTAATGACTTCGACCTGGATGTTCATCAGCGATGTCAACGGGAAGAACAGGCGTGACTGGAGCGCTGTAAAGGCTACGATAAGGCCGATAGTTAGGCCTGTTCCGCTCGGTTGGGCCATAAAGTAGCCCGCAAGCCAGTAGACAAGGGCAGGGGTGAGCTGGAACGTTAATGGAATCAGGTTGAAGAACAGACGGAGTATCGACATCGAGCGGATTTGCGTTACGGTTAGCGCATCGTTTTCCGTAACGAAGCGATCGAGGGCGCGCTTGGACTGCCCGGTCGTCTTTAGCAACAGAATACCGCTGACGGAGAGAGTCTCCTGCATTGTGCTTGAGAGGTCTGCGTTCTGCTTTGCAGACTGTGTTCGCAGGTCACCAAGCTTGATGCCAAGGCGTGCGGAGAGTAAAGCAAACAATGGCAGGATACCAACGGACAGCAGCGTAAGACGCCAGTCCATCGCGATCATTCCGATTAGCGTTGAGATTACAATCGCAATATTGCTAAGGAAGTTTGCCAGCGTATCGGACAAGACGCCTTGAACACCTGCTACATCACCGATGAGTCGGCTTTGTATCTCACCTGTACGCGTGGATGTAAAGAACTTAAGTCCCATCCCCTGAAGGTGTTCGAATAGACGGTTTCGGATGTCCTTGAGGATGCGTTGGCCAACGAGGACGCTTAGGTAGCCATACGCAAGGTTGAATGCCGTTGACCCAAGCGTTGCCGCAAGGGTTAGGAGGGTGTAGTGCGTAACGACAGAGAGGTTGCGTGGGCCGAAGCCTTCGTCGACAATTTTCTTAAGGTAGTAAGGGGGCAGGATGCCGGTGGCAGCACTAGCAAGCACCAGCACGACAATGAGTGCCAGTGTTGGCTTGTGTTCAGCAAAAAGTGAGACTACCCGCTTGACAGTCTGTTTGTTCATCCCCTTCTTGGGAGGGGCACCTTGAGGTCCGGGACGCATGCCCTAGCGTACCGTGGATGAGCCTTCCGTGACTGTGGATGTCTTGTCAACGGGAACATCCGTGACGGTGGACTTTGACCCACTTGGCCAGGTGATCTCGATGGACTTGACGCTTGTATTGCTTCCGATGCCAATATGGACTCTGACATCGGATGCACTCATATACGAGCCATCGGTCTGGCAGTGTCGCAGCAAGGTCTGGCCGTCCGGGAGGGTGATGCGAAGGAGTGCACCGTGTGCGCTGCGGGGTGATTTGTTGCCCTCGAGGCGTAACCGGATGTAGTGTCCGGCGCTCTTCGACTCGTTGTGCAGGAGTACTGGCTTGCCTTCGCTGTCGACGACAAGAGCATCCACGAGTCCATCGTTGTCATAATCACCAACCGTCAAGCCACGACCAACAATCGGCGCCAGCTTGCCCACTCCGCTGGTGGCATTGCGATCTTCGAAGCGCTTTCCACCCATGTTTTGCATAAAGAAGATTGGCTGGGGGTACGTCGATGACTTGTCGACATCCGCGATGTTGTCCTGGACGTGACCATTCGATAACAATAGGTCAACAAAGCCATCGTTATTGGCATCAAAGAACTTTATCCCAAACGTGATGAACGGCTGAACGGTATCGGAAAGACCGGTCATGGTTGATTTATCGATGAAGAAGCCGCCGCCTTCGTTGTGGTACAGGGACTTTACTTCGTGGCTAAAGGTTGCAACAACGAGGTCTGGTTTCCCATCGTTGTCGTAGTCGCCCCAATCAATACCCATGCCGCCGTGGGCACGGCCTTCGCCATCGTATGCAGTTCCGGAGTTTGCACCTTCGTTTGTGAACTTCATCCCGGTGTTTTTGAGGAGGTCGCCGGGAAGCTCATCGTTTGCGATAGCAATACTGTCCTGGCCTGAGAAGTCGAAGTCGAGGACTGCTACGCCGAGGCCACGACCGGAGACTTTCTTTGCGCCAGTTTTCACGGACATATCGGAGAATTTACCAAGGCCGGTTGCAATGAAGAGCGTTCCTCGTTCCGGGTCGTAGAAGCGGGGACCGCACGAGGACATGATGCCGTTAAATGAGCAGAGCTGCGGCATCACGTTCTTACCGAAAATGGCGTAGTTTGCTACGTAGAGATCAAGGAGGCCATCCCGGTTGAAGTCAGCAAAGCTCGCGCTTGTTCCCCACGGTTGTTTGGTTAGACCGCTCCCAGCGGTGACATCGGTGAATTTTTTCCCACCTATGTTCTTGTAGAGGCGGCCATCCCGGTAGCCAGTCAGGTAGACATCCTGAAAACCATCGTTGTCATAGTCGCCAACGGCACAGCCAAGGAAATAGCCTTGCGGGTTGCCAAATGCTGCGGCGTCTTCCGTGAACTTACCTTTTCCATCACCGCGGAACAGCGTGGTTTTCTTGCCCACAAGGAGGATGTCTAGGTTGTCATCATTGTCGACATCGATGAAAGCTGCTCCGTTACCAATTGTTCCCAAGATTGTGAGCGGACGCGTTTCCCTGGGTGTCCACGTGTAGCCCGCAAGGCCTGCCTGAGCGGTGACATTTACGAACTGGACATCCGATGTCACCGAAGGGCTATTACTGGTAGTGGCGGGCGCCTTCGTGTTGCATCCAGCAACTGCGACCGCTGCAATTGCGCAAGCGGAAACGGCAAGTGGGGCTGATATCTTCACGCTACTAAGTCTACCTTTTTTGGGTCGATTCGTTGACTATCTCGGTTGATGCTAGGGCATCGTTGAGGGCTTGTAAGCCGAGCTTAGCCTTCTTGGGATCTTTGCGGAGCATCAATGCAGCATCACGATGGAGCTTTGCCTTGTTGGTTTCTCCACCAGATTCAAGGAGGGCTGCAAGCTTGTCGTGGAGATCGGCTTTCATGGGCTCACGTCGCAAGAGGTCATCAAGAAAGTTCCGCTTTTCCATGTAGACGGTCAGCTGGCTAAAGCTTTCCTGAGCACTTTTCGCTTCCTTAAGTCTTCCGGCCAGCCGGTATGCGGTAGCTAGATCTTTAGTGGCTGCCACATGGAACATGTCATCTGCGATAACTGCTTCGAGGTACGGGATTGCCTCTTTACCGTTCGATCGTTGTACAAGGAGGCTACCAAGGCGGGCCATCGCCGCAACGGCACGCGGTTCGAGCTCAAGTGACCGGCGAAGGAGTCGTTCTGCTTCGGCTTCTCTTTGCTCATTTCGTTTGGAGTCCAAGAGGACGGTCGCGAGCTGGAAGTGTGCTTCCGGGTCATCCGGGATGTCCTTGAGGCGGTCTCGCAGCAAGACCTCGGCTTCATCCCAGCGAAAGATTGCTCGGAGTGCGTTTGCGTATGAGATGGCAAAGTCGGTTCGCTCTGGAGATAGTTTCTTTGCGCGGGCGAAAGCTTCTACTGCAGCACCGAAGTTCAAGCGCTGGTTGTAGTGAGCACGTCCAAGTCCGACCCATGCGGTTGCATTGTTTGGCTCGAGCGCCGTGGCATCTGTGTAGACTTTGAGAGCAATCGGGTAGAGGGACTTCTCGAGTGCGACCTGCCCCATGCCAAGAAGCGCTGGCATCAGCTTCGGGTTTTGTTTGATAAGTGCGGTGTACTCAAGGCCTGACTTGGCAAACTCGCCTTGAAGACGGTGCGCTTCAGCCATGATGAGTCCGGCTCGGACGTTGTTTTTGTCCTTTACAAGGATTTCTTCGGCAATCATCCCGGCCTCTACGTGGCGGCCATTTTTCATCAGGGCTTCTGCCCACAGGATACGCCGTAGTGGATCGTTTGGAGTGGCTTTAAACCATTCCTGCCGCGTTGCAAAGCCGGATGTCTCAGGTGAGGATTGTGCTTTTGATGTAATGAATCCGTTGAGGAATGACCCTTGTGTGCGGTTTGCGATGAGCTTTGCTGGTCCATCGGGTGCGATTGCCCGTGCCAACTCTTGCGGTGTGGATGCAGGCGTAAGGGGTTTGCAGCGCTCAATCGCTTCCATCGCGGCTGATTTTGATTCGGTGCGCGAACGTGCGAGAGCGAGAACGCGGCCGGATTGTTCCCGGTCACCACTGACGGCAAGGGATGCCGACCAGGTAATCCAGATATCAGCGCCGGTCTCACCTGCGGCCACAGCGCGTTCGAGGTATTTGGCTGCTGTTTCGAAGTCGCCGGCTTCGGCATGTCGTCCAGCGGTTAGTGCGAGGAGGGCTCCATTATTTGGATCGTTGTGGATGAGCTCCTCAAGGTCCGGGAGATACGCTTCGCGAAGCATCGATTCCGAATATGCCTGCCTGACGAAATAGAAACCGCCCCCGGCAAGAATCAGTCCTGCGAGGGCGGCTATCGTCAGTCTCTTACCCAGCAATGCTGGTTTCGACTGTGTTTTCATGACTTAGCGGTTTCCAAAGCCACCGTTCATCCGCTGCATTTGCTGCTGGATTCCTGGAGGGGCATTGGATGGAGGAGCAGTGTAGGTCGAGGGGATACCGCCGCCCGGAGCGCTACCTCCACCAGCACCCATTGCACCTGATGGTCGGAGAATCTGACCACCTTGTCCACTTGCATCCTGGGATGCAGCTGGGGCAGGAGCTGGAGCTGGTGCTGCAGTTTCCGACTTGTTACAGCCGGAAACCGCTACCAATGCGAAACAGCAAAAGGCTGTTGCGATGATCGTTGTCTTCATGCTGAGGAAGTTCCTAAGGAGTGAAGACTGCTTGTGGCTTTACAAGCTTGAACATACGCCAGTCGTTTTGACGAACGGTGTTGTAGTTCATCGCCTTTACGTGGCCATCAGCGAATGCATAGTTAGACATGCCACTATGACCCTTCGCAGGGAGCTTGCCGACATGATCGAAGTCACCGGAGCACTGTGCGGACTGATCTGCAGCGGTGCGGGCTGGCTTGTTACGTCCAGCGAGCTTCCACATATCACAGCCAGTGAAGAGGGAGCCCCATGGAGTACCGATGTAGAAGGTTTCGGCTTCTCCACCTTCGTTGCGGCCCCATGCTTCCACGAGTGAGATGGTGTCAGCTGGCTCGTCAAATGCGGCAAGGGACTTGCCCTGGCCCCATGCAGACATACCGGTGTTTGGGTCATCCCACTGTCCACGTGCTGCAGCTTCTGCTGTACAGATCTGTCCAACATAACCGTAGGAACGCTTTACGAGTGGGCGGCGGCGGCCGTAGTTGCCATCGAAGAACTGGTCCACACCACGTGCTGGGCGTGCAACAGAGTCAGATGGACATCCGGAGATCTGGTCGTTCTTCAAGTATGGCATGAGCTGATGCTCGTATGGGACTTCGTTCACACCACCACCGTTGATTGCACCGTTGGTTGCAAATGCGGTTGGCATGATTTCGTCGTAGTCCTGGGAATACATCATCAGACCAAGTCCGAGCTGCTTCAGGTTGGACAGACAGGATGCCTGGCGGGCCTTTTCACGTGCCTGCGCGAATACTGGGAACAGGATTGCTGCCAGAATAGCAATGATTGCAATAACTACGAGGAGTTCGATGAGCGTAAACGCTCTCTTTGTACCCTGCATGGATTACCTCTTCTAAAGAGTGCTGACGACACCCTGCGTTGGATGTGCATCGCATTCATGTAAATATGAACAATCGGAGTATAATCGCCGATTTGTGCAAAATGCAACAGGGGTAAGTAAATTTATCCAACCGGTTGGGTAGATTGGGGGAACCAAATTGTAACTCCGGTTTTGCCAAAATTAGTTTTGCATCACTCTCCGGATATTTGATGTCACGTTTCTGAAATAGGTATGCCAAGATATTGGTTTGGTCTATCGGCTAAAGTAGACTAATAAATCTGGTAACTGAACATCATCTTGGCAATGGAGTCATCGCGTTGAATCGTACACTCTTCGGCATTCTTGGGATTTTCGCTGTGGCATCGACTGTTGTCGCGGGTCAGGTCACGCCGCCGGCAAAACTTCCGGCTGCAAAGGCAGGTAGCTCGGAGGAAGCGGATTTTGAAAAGCGAATCCGTCCACTCCTCCACAAACACTGTGTTCCGTGCCACAATGCCACCACGACACTTGGTGGACTTCGCCTCGATACAGCAGCCGGTGCCATCAAGGCTGTCATCCCGGGTGATGCTGTTGCAAGTCCACTTGTTACGGCTATTCGCTACGAAGGCAAGCACAAAATGCCGCCATCGGGAAAGTTACCTGCATCCGAAATCGCAGCATTAACTAGCTGGGTTTCCTCAGGTGCTCACTGGCCGGAAACGCTGGCATCCATTAATGCGACGACTTCTCACTGGGCTTTCATCCCGCCCAAGCGCTTTACCGCGCCGAAAGTCGCTGGGGTTACATCAAACATCGATGCATTCCTCCGAGCACCCGTGCTTGCTAAGGGCCTAAAGCCTGCTCCACGTACCGATAAGCGCACATTGATTCGTCGTGCATACTTTGACATCACTGGACTTCCTCCGGCACCTAAGGATGTCGAAGCGTTTGTTGCTGACAAATCACCCGATGCCTTCAGCAAAGTGATTGACTCGCTTTTGGCTAGCCCTGCATTTGGTGAGCGCTGGGGACGACACTGGCTCGATGTTGCACGTTATGCTGATTCCAATGGCCTCGATGAGAACCTTGCCCATGGAAATGCCTTCCGTTACCGCGACTGGGTTGTAAAGGCGCTCAATCAAGATCTCCCATACAACCGCTTCGTGCAATATCAGGTTGCCGGTGATCTTATGCCTGCCGCAAGCGATTCCGAACGCGCTGATATGCTGACGGCCACCGGGTACCTCTCCCTCGGACCTAAGGTCCTTGCAGAGCAGGACAAGCCAAAGCTGGTGATGGACATCGTCGATGAGCAAATCGAAGTAGTCTCCAAATCCGTTATGGGAGTAACCATCGCATGTGCACGGTGCCACGACCATAAGTTCGATCCGATTTCGACCAAGGAATACTACGCACTGGCTGGCATTTTCAAGTCAACCAAGACGATGGAAAACCTTGGGTTTGTAAGCGCGTGGAACGAACGACAGATCGAAACAGGGGATGCCAAGGTTTCGGCGGCAAAATATGAAGCCGATGTCCTTGCACCTCTGCGTGCAGCTGCTGACAAGGCCAGAGCCGCAGTTACGCAAGCACTCTCCGCGAGCGGCGGGGCTGCAATTGCTGCGACATCGTTTACGAAAGGCAATGTTGCCAAAGATGCCTATGGACCGGGATCCATCAACTCGAATGGAACTCCGGCACTTATCGAATATAAGGTCTCAGTGCCTGCTGCTGGTGCATATAAGCTTGCCGCGGAATACGCGAGTAATGAGAACCGTGCTGTCGACATTTTTGTCAATGGCAGTAAGCAACTGAATGATGTGGCTGGGCTTGATACGGGTGGCTTCCGGGATGACCGCAA
>JBEDDQ010000371.1:0-3445 GCA_041176185.1 Armatimonadota bacterium
TCACGCTGGATGTCCATCTTCCCGATGCAACCGGATTTCATCCTATTGATTCCATCGTTGTCCGTTTAAACCTGTCTGATGAGATGACCTTTACCGTACGCTCGGGAATCCGCGGCGTTCGCCTCGTCCTAAAAGATAAGCGCCCCAATGCAATCGCACATCCACCTATTCCCCGGGATGAGCGTAACCTCGTGGTACGGGCCGCAAAGCGCTTGCTGGACCTTGCCCCTGACTTTGATGGAACACTTTGGATAACGCTGATCAAAAACATCCCAAGCGAAGCCGGCCTGGGTGCTGGTAGCAGCAATGCCGCGACGACAATCAAAGTCTTTGGCGACTACCTTGGGGTTTCGGCGAATGAGCAACACAAAGTCGCGTCTGAAATCGGCTCCGATGTCGCACTTTTTTTGTATGACACGCCAGTTCGGATGCAGCATTACGGAGAAGAGATCACTCAAATCGCACTTAGCGGTGCGCTAAACGGTGTCGTGATGCGTCCGGTGTCCGGGATGTCAACGCCGCTTGCTTATCGTGCTCTGGATGCTGATGAAAACCGGGTCCCAGGTAGTGCAACCAACGCAGTCATAGCCAAAGGCAGCATCGAACCTGATAGCCTTTCAAATGACTTTGAACGCGTGGTGCGTGGATTGAATCCGGATGTCGAGCATTTGTTCTCTACCCTTTCCACGCTCGGTGCGCTTCGGACACAGCTCTGTGGCAGTGGATCAGCGGTCTTCGCAGTGACTGAGACGCGCGCAGATTCTGTCCGCATTGTCAAGGCCCTTAGTGGTGATGTACCTTACATGAAACTGGTATCGACCCAATGACGAAAACTGCAGCCATTCTCCTTGCTGGTGGACGAATCAAAGCAAAGGATCGCGATGCATGGCAATCGCTTTTGCCGCCGGGTTGCGATAACCGCGTGCTCGTCGAGATCGCCGGAAAGCCGATGTACCGCTATGTCGCGGATGCGATCCAATCTGCAGGCTTGGACCTTGTCATCGCAGGTGATGTGCCCTTTGATGGTTCGCATATCCGCGTTGATGCCGGTTTGTCCCTCGTCGATACGCTGCTAAATGGAATCGCAGCGTTACCACCCGCTGTCACACAAGTATTGGTCGTTACCGCAGATATCCCGTTCATCACAGCCGCAGGCATTAATGCCATCCTTACCAGCGCCCCAAATGCCGATTTTGTCTACACAGTTATCCCGATGGATATCTGCAGGGCTGCATTCCCCGATGCCAAACGTACATCACTAAAAACAGCCGATGGCGAATTCACTGGCGGGAACATCGTCCTTATCAACCCTGAGTTTGTGCGCAAAAACGAGGCCGTCATTCGTGAATCCTTTGAGCGGCGAAAAGATGTCCTTGCCCTTGGAAAACTCCTCGGACCGGATGTCATCGTACGTTTGCTGCTGTCACGGCTATTTCCAGGACTCTTGCAGGTGTCCATTCTCGAACGGGCCGTGTCACGACTTGTCGGAAATGCATCCGTCCGGGCACTCATTGTCAACGATGCGGCCGTGGGCACCGATATCGACTCGGCATCCGATGTCGCAATGGCGCGTAAAGTGCTGGGAAAGTAGACTACCCAAGTGACAAAAGGTAGACTCTACGTCCTCTCAGGACCATCCGGTGTTGGTAAAGACACCATCCTCGCTTCCCTCGCAAACACTGACAATGGCTTCGCCATTTGTGTTACCGCGACCACACGCGCGATGCGCCCGGGTGAGGTTGAGGGCAGCCCCTATACATTTCTGACACGAACCGAATTCGAAAACCGGATTGCATCCAACGACTTTCTCGAATACGCAGAAGTCAACGGCGGAAACCTCTACGGGACGCCAAAGTCCTGGGTGGACAAGACACTTGCGGCTGGTACGGATGCCATCCTCAAAATCGATGTCCAAGGTGGAAAGTCGATACGCGAGCTGGTACCGGATGCGATTTTAATCTTTTTGGCGCCTCCATCGTTACAAGAGCTCGAGGCCCGCTTACGGAGCCGCGGAACGGAAACGGAAGAAGCCATTCAGATTCGTCTTGATGATGCACGAACGGAAATCGCAGCATCGTCAGGATATGACTACATCGTTGTCAATGATGAAGTCACCGCTGCGGCTGACCGCCTGCGGTGCATCCTTGTTGCGGAGAGGTGCAGGCGTTGAGCGAACTAAAGATTGCTATCGCGACAGGCCCTAGCGGGTATGTGACCGTAAAGTCGATCTTGGATGCATCCAAGCAGTCTGGAACATCGCGCTTGGACTGGCTTGAGATCGGTCTTGCCGCGGCGGAAGCAGATGAAACTCTCCATGATGTTGGAGTCGGCGGGTTACCGGATGCCCTTGGCCGGATGTCCCTTGACGCGGCGATTATGGATGGCCCCTCGCATCGGGCAGGCGCAGTTGCAGGACTCCTTGGATTCCGAAGCCCGATTGCAGTTGCTCGGCGAGTGATGGAGCGGACTCCCCACGTGATGCTTGTTGGTGAGGGTGCAAAGCGCTTTGCCGAAGCGCAGGGATTTTCAGATGAAGGCGCGTTGCTGACAGACTATTCCCGTGAGCGTTACGAAGCGTTTTTGCGCGGTGAAGTAGATCTCGAAGCGACCGGTGATCAGCACATTGATGGCGGTGACACGGTTGGTGCGATTGTGATGGACACCGATGACCTTCTGGCATGCGGCACCTCAACGAGTGGCTTGGCGTTCAAGATGCCCGGTCGAGTGGGTGATTCCCCCATCATCGGAGGCGGCCTCTATGTCGAGCAAGGCGTCGGGAGCGCTGTATGTCTTGGGATGGGCGAGCAGATGATGCAGGTCGGGATGGCTATGCGGACTGTAACCAAGCTCGCGCAGGGGATGAGTCCACAGGCTGCTGCAGAAGCGGCAATGCGCGACATGATTCGCTTGCGCCCAAGCTGCCTTGGGACAACCTGTCTTGTGATCGCTTTGAACCAGGAAGGTGATGCTGGAGGCGCACGGACAAAAGAACATCCTGACTTCCACTACTGGCAGGCATCGCCAACGGGAGTCATCAAGGTCGAGGCTCCAGTGATGGGTAACTAGGTAGCTCGGGTGACAGCTGGCCGCTTTGTAGATGTCATTGTTCAGGTAGAGGTTCCAAACCTCCGCCAGCCATTTACGTATGTGGTGCCGGATCGTCTTGATGCTCCTGATCCCCTTCAAAGTGGAGACTGTGTAGTCGTTCCGTTCGGTCGCCAAGTGATGCTGGGCTATGTTGTTCAGCGCCGGGATGTACTGCCACAGGGCGTAGCAGAGAAGGCAGTTCGCGAAGTACTGGAACGGGTTGTTGGGGATGGTGCAAGCGTTCCGGATTCTGTCATGCGAACCGCAAGGTGGGTTGCACGGGAGTATGTAGCAGATCTCGCTATGTCTATCCGGACGGCCATCCCACAGCTCCAGAGTGCCCGGATCCTGTCTCTTA
>JBEDDQ010000372.1:0-5676 GCA_041176185.1 Armatimonadota bacterium
GCGATGCGTCTCAAGCGCGATGAGCTGCGCTGGGATCCGAAAAATGAGCGGATTCTCGGCGACAGTGAAGCATCCGCGATGCTGGATCGCCCATACCGCCAGGGGTATGAGCTTCCAACCGAGCTCTAGGTGTAATTAATATCCACCAAGGGCTTCACGGAATCCGTGGAGCCCTTTTGTTTATCAAGGACTGGGCATTTGTATGGCACGTACAACTGCATTTGCATCCGTTCGGTTTTACTACCCGCCGGGCGACCGCCGCCTTTCACACTGGCGTGTGATCCGCTTTGATGTCGCATCCGGCAAGATTCTGGAGCGCTGGACAGATCCATTGGTGGATGCCACTCCGTTTACGTGGGACCCACATGTAAAGCGCCTCTTTTACGCAAGCTCGAGACGCGGACAGAGCGAGAGTGTCATCGAAGTTTTGGACAAGCCAGGCGGGAAGCCACGCTTTCTCGCGTGCGGTTCTGGGCCTGTAACTCCATCCCCAAACGGTGAGTTTGCCGCCATCATGGTGAGCTACAACGAGCTGCAGATCATTCACATAAAGTCTGGAAATGTACTATTTTCGACCGGTAATGCCAATGGCGTTGCTTGGCAAAATGAACACACCTTTCGCTACACGCGTAGCTACACCCAATGGCCGGATAGTGATGTTGTTGACGTACTTTTTAGCTTTGATGTCCTAAAGCGCCGCGCGGAAAAGGTTCCGATCGCTCCAGGGAACGTGCGTCCACCATCTGTCCAGCTCGAAAGTTATTTCGATGACGATGTGTACAACTACTTGATTGATGAAGCGGGGCGTCGGACGCGCATTACTGGCGATGCACAGTGGATAAATAGGTATAAGATCAATGTCATTCAAGGGCTACAGCTGGGCGAGCAACTCCCGGATGGCAGATTTGAAGTTCATACCCTTGCGCATCGGGCATCCGGACAGCTGATTGGCAAACTGGATATCGAAAAGGCAGAGATTGCATATTGGTTTTCGACACCAGGCGACTACAAGAGGCTGGGCGATACGGGCTGGATGCTCGGCTGGCCACTCCAACGCTGGACCAAGCATGGCAACATCACGATTGACGAAAGTCCCCTCTACCGCGCACGAATCGAGTCGCCGGAGACATGGGAGCGCATCTGGCCCGGAGCCCACCACGCCGGGCATATGGTGCAGGCTGGGTAGACTGAGTAGATATACCCCGCTGGGGTACTTCCCGATTACCCTGGCGGCTGGCTCGTCAACCCTACCAACGCCTCAAGAGTCCGGGCGGTCTGCTTAATGTCCATTTTTAGGTAGCGGTCGCGGCCATTGGGTTTGGGTGTGAATTTCGTAAAGCCATCCTTTTCGACCCTCACTTGACCCGGTTCGGAAAGCGTGAAGTACTCTGGGCGGTCTGGAAGGACAGCATACAGACAGCTCGCCAAATCCCAGCACGGACGCTCTTCTTTCGGCTGGCAGTACAGCTTGTAGGCAATCGGAATCGGATGCTTTTCGACATAGCCGAAGTCCTGAGCAATGGATGTTAGCGGATACCGCAATGCCCAGCCGATCTCAAAGCCACCCCAGATGATTGGTGTTGGCCACTGCTCCGTTAGCGTCTGTGCACTGGGAACATCCTGCGTGACGTTGTACTCCGTGAAGTGCGCATTGCCATCGATGCTGGTAAACGCGCCCGCCATCACCGAAAGAAACTTCACCTTGCGCGCAATCAGCGCGCGGTCTTCGGGGTTTGCCGCCATCCGGGCAAAGTTGCTGAAAAAACCGACTTGAATCAGGACTACGGAGCCATCTTGTTGTGACTTCAGGGTCTTGCGAATCAGCTCAACGGCTTCCGGTGCGGTGTCGGGATTCACTGCAGTTTTGAACTGGGAATGAGCGCCGACAAAAGAGCTTGGATCCGCCGGCTTGGTATGGCGAATCACACCGATCGGGATACGCGGACGGCCGTAAAAGTGGTTGACGGCATCCGTATAAAGGGCCGACTTCGGGTCATTGCGCGTCATCGTACATGCGAGAATCTTGCACTGCCCTCGACTCTCGAGTGCATGCAATACAGCAAGCGCCAGCGCATCATCGACATCGTTGCCCATGTCCGTATCAAAAATAACCGGTGTCCGCTTACCTTGTGGCTGCTTCATCGCAATGCCTCCTTAAACATCCGCTGAGCATGCGCCCCCGGATCGTCTCTCATCCACAAACTTCGTTAGGTCATCAAGAGAAACCTGCCAAATAGTCTCCTCCATCGTGACTTTGAAGCCCAGAACCGCATTGATGTGCGCGATGCCAGCATTTCCAACTGCGTTTTCTGTACGAATTACAGTCACATCCGGGGCTTCCGTCATGATTGTCTTGATGGCCGTGAGCTTTACCCACCAGCCAAGGCCGTGGCCACGGTGGTCTTTCTCGATTGCAGTGATGCCCTGCTGGAGGACGTGCGGCTTACCCGCGCTCTGAAAGACTTCCGAGAAGCCGATGAACGCACTCGATGCAACATGCTCGATAGCAAATGTCCAGCGCTTTATGCCGCGCAGCGCGTAGGCCGCCTCTTCATCTCGCAGCTGCTCTGGCGTCGTCGTGAGGTCACTGACATCCAAGCTGCCACGAGGCACCTCGTTTACCAAGCCATGGAGCGCAACGGCATCGTTGATGTGCCACTCTGGATACGTATCCCGCCAGATATGGAGTTTATACCCATCTGGGGTATGTCCCGAATGCTTTTCAAGTAACGCTGCCGGAATATCCGCAATGCGCACCTGGACACAGTCTTCTGTGAGGCTGGCTTCGGCCCCGAGCTGCTTCATGAACGCAACACCGCTTGGGACGGTGCTGTACGTCCTCGCCATGATGACCGTACGGTTTTCCGCACGGGCCAAGTCAATCAGCATCGGGAGCGCGCGCTTCGCAATTCCTTGCCCGCGGTGCTCTGGGAGAATTCCAATGCGCAGCTGCACCAGATGTTGGTTTTCCTCAGAGCGCAGCGTCGAGTAGTCAATCCGTCCAATCGCCCCGCCACCCGCTGACCGGATCAGCCAGTGCCGATTTGCCATCATCGGGTGTGCATTACAGAACCCTGTCTGAAACACATCAAGGGATGGCGGAGGGTCATCCGGGAGGCGCTCTTGCTCAAGCACGCACAGAATTCCGTGCAGCTCCCGGAGAATAGCATCGGTTACATCGCTAGGATGAACCTCCTCAAATGTCACTTCCGGCGCATCGCCTTGACATCGATTTTCGCGATACGGCAATCTCCACGTCCCTTGGCATTTGCCATGCTCTGGATGGTCCAGAGGTCGATGCCATTGTCGCCATCCACCGTCGTACACGAATAGTCTCCCCACGCACCGCCTTCGGTTGCCGCAAGGCCCTCCCCAAGGGAAATCAGTCCACGGGTTGTCCCCGGTGCATCCCCAGCTGCCCGGAAAGCGCACCGCGGTGAGATAAACATGTCCGGACCTGCCTCCTGAAAGCCCACGAGGACATCATTGTCTTTGTTGACCCCGATACTCGCCTCAATATAGCTGTTCACAGGGTGGGAGATACGCCCGGATTGTACGAAGGAGCCATCGAGGCGAAGCTGATGCCATTGCACCGCCGCACGGCCATCCACATTTACGGTCTGCGCAAACCAAAGATGCTTGCTCTGCAGCACAACATTCTTTGGGTTACGGTCACCGCTCGCGGTCCGCTTGTCGGTGCCCTTTTGCGGAGATTGTGGCGGGAACTGCATGAACTCGATCCCGTGTGGCTTACGGACAACAGACTTGATGACCGGAGAGCCATCCGGGCCGGCGCCAACGGTCGTGATCACTAGCTCGCCGCCGCGTCCAAATTGGAAAAACAGAATGTCATCTGTGTCATCCTGATGGTTCACCGGATGACCAAGGTTGCCTGCAAAATGGTAGACCTGAACCGGTTTCCCCGCACGCGCATCGGCTAGGGACATCACAAATGTCTGCTCAGGACCTCCAGGAAACGAATAGCCAATCCATTTGCTGGATGCACCGATCGCACCGCCATCGACGCCGCCAGGAGCTGGCACGGGATACGTATTCCATGCACCCGTCGGATCCGATGTCTCTGAAATCGAAACATTGACAGGCTTCTTCTTGGCGTCATCCCATGGATTCCACAGGTCAAAGACGTAGGTCTTGCTCTTTAGATGAAAGACCATTTTCGGGTCAATGCCCTGATTGAACTCGGACTGTGGTACCCCCATACGGTATGTCCCACGCTTGTCGTAAATCACAAAGCCATTGTTGGTGCCATGGAGGACATGGCCACCGCCGACGGCGATTTGTGGATCCACCTGACGGTTGCCATCCGTGGAGCCTTCAAAAATCTGCACATTTGCAGGACCTTGAACCGGCGTTCCGCCTTGTTTGCGGACACGGGCGCTGCCACCCTTATTGAAAGATGCGTTGCGGATTGGCGAAATGGTCTCGCTGCGGACGGCGGCGGTTTGCTGGCGGAAGAGAGGCATGTTTAGGATTCCGATCTTGGTGTGGTTTTCGACTTAGGATGCTGTATCAGCGGCATCGCTGGCTTCAGTGATGAGAAAGTTGTTCTTGACGCGAATGTAATGCTCGGCGGAGTAACGGAGTCCAGTGATTTCATCCGGGGTGAGGGCACGGACTTGCTTAGCGGGGCTCCCCAAATAGAGATAGCCGCTTTCTAGACGCTTGCCGCTTGTGACAAGGCTACCGGCTCCGACCATCACGTTATCCTCAATGACAACATCATCGAGAATGATCGACCCCATGCCGATTAGGACATCATTGCCAATCGAACATCCGTGCAGAATTGCAGAGTGGCCAACCGTGACGTGGTCGCCAATCGTGAGGGTGTAGCCATTGGGGAGGTGGGCGCTCTTATGGGTGACATGACACATCACAAGGTCCTGAATATTGGACCCACGGCCTATTCGGATTGAGTTCACATCGCCGCGAAGAACAGCATTTGGCCAAATCGAGCAGTCATCCCCGATGGTGACATCCCCGATGAGTTGAGCGCTTGGATGGATATAGACATCCGCGCCGACAACGGGAAACGTCTCGAGATATTTTGACAATGGCATCTCGAAATTCTATCAACCAGTGGTCGCTTGGATGGTGATATTTCGAAAAGTTTGCCGTAATTCCCCGGGTGGGGTATTGGTAGGTTCAGGATGAATACCAAGACTTTCTACAATGCGAATGGCTTTGCGCTTGTGCGTGAAGCGGTTATCCCCAGCGCGTTGATTCAGCGGGCGATTGATGCCCAGGAGCTGTTGCGTTCCGGCGGCAATGACACGGGATGTGAGCACGCGGGGGCTTACGGCGACCCGCAGCGCACGGATGCTCTCATCAAAATTGAGCAGCCACAGCTCGCAAGTCAGGCCATCCGTGAGCTCATTTCGCACCCGGCGCTTGGGCAATGGGCTCTCGCCATCACCGGAGCAGAATGGGTCCAGCCATGGTGGGTACAGCTCCTAGTAAAACCCAGCGGAAATGCACTGGCATCCAATGTCGGCTGGCACCAGGACCGCTATTACTGGTCGGACTGGGAAGAGGGTAGTGAGCTTTTTACCGCATGGGTGGCACTTACAGATGTCACTGCCGATGCAGGTCCGATGGTCTTTCTCCAAGGCTCGCATAAGTGGGGATTTCTCAACCAGGGAGACTTCTTTGGTCAGA